>DATAOG010000579.1:0-13349 GCA_036265855.1 Geminicoccaceae bacterium
GAGCAGGAAGTCCGCCCGCTCGACCGCCTCGACCGCGCGGTAGTCGAGACCTGCGACCAGATCGGCGTCCCAGGCCGGGCCGATGTAGAAGTAGCCCCGGCCGAGCCCGGCGTGCTCCGGCCGGTCGCGCAGCTTCAGCGCATCGTGCGCGGCCTCGCCCGAGGTCATCAGCACATCATAGGCATCGGGCGGGACCCCGATCTCGGTCAGGCGGCGGCCCGCGGTCGCGGCGCGGCGCGGCGCGTTCGAGAGCAGCGCCACGGGCTTGCCCGCCCCGCGGAGCGCGCTCAGCGTCTCCAGCACGCCGGGATAGGGCTCAACCCCGCCATGGATCACGCCCCAGAGGTCGACGATCAGGGCGTCGTAGGCGGCGACGATCTCCCGCAGGCCCTGAAGCATCCGCGGCCGGCGCATGGCCAAGGCGCGCATCCTCCGCCGGCGCAGGCACCCGCGCGCCCGCCGCCATCGCCCAGCATCTAGGCCCTACGCGCGGCGCTGTGAAGCGGAATAGGGCTCAGGCCGCGTGCGGTCGCGCGAGATCGTAGGCGGCGTCGTCCGCCGAGTGCGCCCAGTCGCCGGGCAGTGCGGTCGTCGACCGGTCGGCCCCGGTCCGACCGACCAGCAGCACCGGCCCCGCTGCGCCGAAGGTGCGCTGCAGCTCGATCAGGCTCGGCTCGACCTCGCCGCCTTCGCCGTCGAGCGCGAACCGCGCCGCTTCGAGCAGCACGAAATCGAAGCCGTGCGCTCGAATCTCGGCCGGATCCAGAGCCGGCGGGCCGACCCGCCGCAGGCAGAACCGCATCCCCTGCCCCCGTAGCCCTGCCATGGCGACCACGCTCGCCAGCTCATGCGCCGGGTGATCGAGCGCCAGCACGAGATGGTCAACAAGCTCCGGACGGTCGCTGAGCCTTTGGTCGAGCTCGGCGCCGAAGGTGGCGTCTCTCAGACTATCGGCGGCAATGCCGCAGACGATCATCAGCTGGCGGCCCTCGGCATGCGCCTCGTCCAGCAGCTCGGCCGAGCGCCGCACAAGGCGCAGATCGATCAGCCCGAGCAGGCCCCCGCGCGCCGCGCTCGCACGGTAGCGTGCCGGCGCCACCGGAGTGCCGTCAGGACCCTGCAGGCGCGGCAGAGCGTGATACAGCGCAGCATCAGGCCGCTCCAGGCTGGCGAGCGGTCGAAGTCCGAGGTCGACCCGATCCTGGTCGAGCAGCCGCCGCAGCTCGCAGGGCCCGAGCGCGCCTGGCGGCTCCAGACGCACCAGCAACGGCCAGCGCGGCTCCTCCGGCTCGTCGGGAGCGGGGGCCCCGACCTGCCGGGCCCCGGTCGCGAGCCTTTCAAGGGAGTCGCTCTCCGCGCGTTCGGAATCGGCCGGCGCTGCCAGCTCGGTCTCCCGACTTCGCCGAACGGCCCGGCGCAGATGCAGCAGCGCGAAACCGGCCGCAGCAATCAGGGCTGCGAGCGCAAGCGCTCCGCCCAGCGGCTCGGTCAGGCTAGCCGGCGACAGCACGATCGCGGCTGCCACGCCGGCAAGATAGCCCAAGAGCAGGGCCAGCCAGAGCAGGGTCGACATCTTGGTCCCCTCCATCAGAGGCAACCAAGCTTGCGGCCGCAACCTTGTCTTAAGGTTAACGGCGGTGCCACACGCGCCGACCGGATCGAGTCCGATTGGCCCGCGGCCGAGCGCGCTCAGCCCGCCTCGCGCACGAGGAACAGCGTGCCGAGCGGCGGCAGGGTTAGCGAGAGCGAACAGGGGCGACCGTGGGAGCCCAGCTGATCGGCATTCAGCCCGCCGCCATTGCCGATGTTGGCGCCACCATAGACCTCGGCATCGGTATTGATCCGCTCGCGGTAGTAGCCGGGCAACGGCACGCCGATCCGATAGCCGTAACGCGGCACCGGCGTGAAGTTCGAGATCACGACCACGAAGCGCCCGGGATCGGCGCCTCGGCGCAGGAACGCGAGCACGCTCTGCTCGTTGTCGTGGAGCTCGAGCCACTCGAAGCCCTGCGCCTCGCAGTCGCGCTCGTGCAGCGCCGGCAGCTCGCGATAGACGTGATTCAGATCGCGGATCAGCAGCTGCACGCCCCGATGCCAGGGATGATCGAGGAGATGCCAGTCCAGGCTGCAGTCGTGGTTCCACTCGCGCCCCTGGCCGAACTCGCCGCCCATGAACAGAAGCTTCTTGCCCGGATGGCCAAACATGAAGCCGAAGTAGGCGCGCAGGTTCGCGAACTTCTGCCAGCCGTCGCCCGGCATCTTCGCCAGCAGCGAGCCCTTGCCGTGCACGACCTCGTCGTGTGACAGCGGCAGGATGAAGTTCTCAGTAAACGCGTAGATCAGACCAAAGGTCAGCTCGTGGTGGTGGTATTTGCGGTGCACGGGATCCTCGCTGATGTAATGCAGCGTGTCGTGCATCCAGCCCATATTCCACTTGTAGCCAAAGCCGAGGCCGCCGAGATAGGTCGGCCGCGAGACGCTGGGCCAGGCGGTCGATTCCTCGGCGATCGTGGTCGCTCCGTCGACGTCGCCGAAGGCGAGCTCGTTGAGCCGGCGCAGAACCGCGATCGCGTCCAGGTTCTCGTTGCCGCCGTACTCGTTCGCGATCCACTCCCCGGCCTTGCGCGAATAGTCGAGGTAGAGCATCGAAGCCACCGCGTCGACCCTGAGCCCGTCGACGTGGTAGTGCTTGAGCCAGAACAACGCATTCGCGAGCAGGAAGTTCGCGACCTCGCGCCGGCCGTAGTTGTAGATCAGCGTGTTCCAGTCGAGCTGAAAGCCTTTGCGCGGGTCGGCGTGCTCGTACAGATGAGTGCCGTCGAAATAGCCAAGGCCGTGCGGGTCGGTCGGGAAATGCCCCGGCACCCAGTCCAGCAGCAGCCCGATGCCGGCCTGATGGCAGCGGTCGACGAAGCGCACGAACGCCTCGGGCGGCCCGTGCCGGCTGGTCGGCGCGAACAGGCCGATCGGCTGATAGCCCCAGGAGCCATCGAACGGATATTCGGAGACCGGCAGCAGCTCGAGGTGGGTGAAGCCCATCTCCTTGACATAGGCGACCAGCCGGTCGGCCAGCTCGTCGTAGCTGAGATAGCGATTGCCGGCCTCCGGGACCCGCATCCAGGAGCCGATGTGGCACTCGTAGATCGAGATCGGCGCCTCGCGGGCATTGGCCCGGCTCCGGGTACGCATCCAGGCGGCATCCGACCAGGCCGGCTCGCCGAGTCCTGCAACCACCGAGGCGGTCTTCGGCGGGCGCTCGGCCGCGAGCGCGAGCGGATCGGCCTTGAGCGGCAGCAGCCCGCCGTGTGTCCCCTTGATCTCGAACTTGTAGACCTCGCCGCGCCCGACGCCCGGCACGAACAGCTCCCAGACGCCGCACTCGACGCGCTTTCTCATCGGATGCCGGCGGCCGTCCCAGCCGTTGAAGTTGCCGACCACCGACACCCGCCTGGCATTCGGCGCCCAGACCAGGAAGGCGGTGCCGGCGACCCCGTCCAGGGTCATCGGATGGGCGCCGAGCTTCTGGTAGAGGCTCAAATGATTGCCCTCGGCCATCAGGTAGACGTCGAGCTCGCCCAGGATCGGCGGGAACCGGTACGGGTCGTCGATCTCGACCGTATCCGGGCCGATCTCGAGGCGCAGACGATAGCGGGCCGGCGCCGCCCGATCCGGCAGCGGCAGCGCGAACAGGCCATCGGCATGGACGCGCGAGAACTCGCCCGCCGCGCGGCCGCTCGCGGCATCGATCAGCCAGACGCGCGCGGCCTGGGGCTGGAAGCTGCGTACCACCAGCCGGCCGTCCGGAAGGTCGTGCACGCCGAGCAGCGCGAACGGGTCGCCATGATCGCCGCGGACCAGGGCCTCGGCCGCGGCCGGATCGACCAGCTGCTGTCGGCTGCTAGTGGTCGCCATGGTCGGTCGCCTCCAGCTCGAGCAGGCTCGACACGCCCTTGAGTGGGATTCGCACCCAGAGCGGTCGGTTGGCCGCCTCGTAGCAGATCTCGTAGAGCGCCTTCTCGAGCAGAAACAGGTTCAAGAGGCGATCGGCGGCGGCCGCATCCTCAGGATAACTCGGGCAGCCGGGGATGGTTTCGCGGTAACCTGCAAGGAATGCCGTGGCGCTCGCCCGGCGCCAGGCCTCGGCGAGGGCGTGGAGCACATCCCCGCTGCCGGGGTTCACCTGGATCAGGCCCGCGACCGCGGCCGAGGCGGCGTAGTCGAACGAGCGCAGCATGCCGGCGACGTCCTTGAGCGGCGACGACTTGGCGCGCCGCTCGATGAGCGGTCGGGCCGGCTCGCCCTCGAAATCGAGGATGAAGAAGTCATTCTGCGCGACCAGCACCTGGCCCAGGTGGTAGTCGCCGTGGATCCGGGTCTTGGCGGCGGCGACCGGCGCCTCGGTCAGCGCCTCGATCCGGGCGTGGCAGTCGTGGCGGCGGCCGAGCAGCGCCTTGGCGAGCGCGCGATCGCTCTCGTCCAACTGCGGCAACGCAGCCTTGAGCGCCTTGAACGCCGCCTCGGCCTGACGATCGGCGGCGCGCCGCCAGGCCTTGAGGTCGGCCGGCGTGACCGGCTCGGCGGCGAACGCGGGGTCCTCGGTCGGCGTCGCCAGCGCCCTGTGCAGCTCCGCGGTCCGCTGGCCCAGCACCTGCGCCTGCGCCAGATAGAAGCCGTGGAGGTGCTCGGTCGCCGCGGCCGGCGGCTCCGGCCCGGCCGCGGCCTGCAGGCGAAGCTCGTCCAGCGTCCGGTGCAGATAGTCGATCGAGTAGACCCAGCCATCGCCCTGGTTGCGCACGAAGCCGAACGCGGCCGCGAGCGCGGTCGGCCGGCCCTCGGCGTCGATCCGCTCGATCGCGCCCAGGAGCGGCGGCGTGTTGGCGAAGCCTGCGATCTCGACCAGGAAGCGGCCGATCTCGATCTCCGGCTGCACGCCGGTGGCAAGCTTGCGATAGGCCTTGAGAACCGCGCGATTGCCGATCATGGCCGAGGAGTTGCTCTGCTCGACGGCAAGGCGCTTGACCTCGACCTCCTGGGGGACGTCGACGGCCGCAAGCGCCGAGGTCGTCCAGCAGCGGATCGGGCCGCCGGCGTCGGCGATTTCCGCCCCGCGGCGGATCGCGTCCAGCGCCGCGAGCGGGAAGTCCTGGCCGGCGATCGCGTCGTAGAGGGCGCCGATCTTGGCGCCCCGGCGCACCTGGGCGAGCGCGAACGAGAGCAGCGGCCAGCCGTGGGCCAGCGCCTGGTCCTCGAAGGTGACCGCGAGCGGCAGGAAATAGCGTTGAGGCGCCGCGCCGCCTTCGAACTCGACCTCGATCTCGGCCAGGAGGTAATGGTCGCGGCCGTGCTCGAGCTCGGGCGATGCGATCACCCGAGCGCCGCTGATCTTCAGATCCTTGGCGCCGAACCAGCGCTGGTTGGCCAAAAACGCCGGCAGGACCTCACGCGCGAACTCGCGCGCGTTCTGGCCCTCGAGCAAGGTCTTCAGACCGTCGCGGATCACGAGCGTGATGAAGTCGGGCAACGGCTCCGGGATCGGCTCGTGCCAGCGTGGCAGTTCGGCCGCATCGGCGAGCACGAACCAGTAAAAGCCGTGGCCCGGCAAGGTCAAAAGGTAGGGCAGATCACCGATCGGCGGGAACGGGCTGCGGCCGAGCAGCTCGACCGGAACCGAGCCCTTGAATTCGCTGAGATTGAGCTCGACCGCCTGCGCCGAGCGGGCGAGGTTGGCGACGCACAGGACGCGATCGTTCTCCTGCTCGCGCAGATAGGCCAGGACCTTGCGATTGCGCGGGTAGAGCAGGCGGAGCGTGCCGCGCCCGAAGGCGCGATGCGCCTGCCGGACCGCGATCATCCGCTTCATCCAGTTAAGCAGCGAGGACGGGTCGCGCTGCTGCGATTCGACGTTGACCGCCTCGTAGCCGTAGATCGCGTCCATGATCGGCGGCAGGTAGAGGCGCGCGGGATCGGCGCGCGAGAAGCCGGCGTTGCGGTCCGGCGACCACTGCATGGGCGTGCGCACACCGTCGCGGTCACCAAGGTAGATATTGTCGCCCATGCCGATCTCGTCGCCGTAGTAGATGATCGGGGTGCCGGGCAGCGACAGCAGCAGGCTGTTCATCAGCTGGATCTTGCGGAGGTCGTTCTCGAGCAAGGGGGCGAGGCGACGCCGGATGCCGAGGTTGAGCCGCGCCCGCTTGTCGGCGGCGTAGAAGTTCCACAGGTAGTCCCGCTCTTTGTCGGTGACCATCTCGAGCGTCAGCTCGTCGTGGTTGCGCAGGAAAATGCCCCACTGACAGGTCCCCGGAATGTCGGGGGTCTGACGCAGGATGTCGGCAATCGGGTGCCGGTCCTCCTGGGCGATCGCCATGTACATGCGCGGCATCACGGGAAAATGGAACGACATGTGGCACTCATCGCCCTCCCCGAAGTAGGGCAGCACGTCCTCGGGCCACTGGTTGGCTTCGGCGAGCAGCATCCGGCCGGGGAAATGCTGGTTCATCTCGGCGCGGATATGCTTCAGGATCGCATGGGTCTCCGGCAGGTTCTCGTTGATCGTGCCGTCCCGCTCGACCAAATATGGGATCGCGTCCAGGCGCAGACCATCGATCCCCATATCCAGCCAGAAGTGCAGAACGCGCAGGATCTCGCGCAGCACATGCGGGTTGTCGAAGTTGAGATCGGGCTGGTGATGATAGAACCGGTGCCAGAAATATTGTTGGGCAACCGGGTCCCACGTCCAGTTCGACGGCTCGGTATCGATAAAGATGATCCGGGTCTCGGGATAACGCTGGTCGGTATCGCTCCAGACGTAGTAATCGCGGTGCACCGAGCCGCGTCTGGCCCGACGGGCGCGCTGGAACCAGGGATGCAGGTCTGAAGTGTGGTTGATGACGAGCTCGGTGACCACACGCAGGCCGCGCTCATGCGCGGCGCGTACGAAACGCCTGAAGTCGCGCATGGTGCCGTAGGTCGGATTGACATTGCGATAATCGGCGATGTCGTAACCGTCGTCACGCAGCGGCGACGGGTAGAACGGCAGCATCCAGATGGTATCGATCCCGAGCTCCTGCACGTAATCGAGCTTCTGCATGAGGCCCGGAAAATCACCGACGCCGTCGTTGTTGGCATCGAAGAAGGCTTTGATGTGCAGCTGGTAGATGACAGCGTCCTTGTACCACAACGGATCACTGCGATCGATCATGCCCGAGCGCCCTCTCGAGACTGCAGCAGAAGAGTCAACTGGACAGACCTGGTGGCACGATCCGCCAGATTGCGCAAGGATTGACCTGCGGGTCGAGCCAGACCTGCTGCACCTTGCCCTGCCAGGTGAAGCAGTGGCCGGAGAACAGGTCCTCGACGGCCACGCTTGCCCAGTCGGGCAAGGCGAGCTCCCAGAGCGGCACCTCGAACTGGCAGGACTGCGGATGGTGCGGGTCCAGGTTGACCGCGATCAGGATCACGTTGTCCTTGGCCGCGGTCATCTTGCCGTATAGCAGCACCTGGTCGTTCCAGGCGTTGTAAAAGCGGAGGTTGGTGAACTCGTGCAGGGCCGGGTTCTCGCGCCGGATCCGATTGACCCTGGTAATGTAGCCGCGGACATTGCCCGGGCGGTCATGGTCCCAGGCTTTCAGCTCGTACTTCTCGGAATTCAGGTATTCCTCGCGGCCCGGGATCGGGGTGCCCTCGCAGAGCTCGAACCCGTTGTAGATGCCGTAAACGGAGGAAAGCGTCGCTGCCAGCACCAGCCTGATCTGGAAGCCGGCACAGCCGCTGGTCTGCAGGAACACCGGATTGATGTCCGGCGTATTGGCGAAGAAGTTCGGGCGCATGTACTCCTTAGGCTCGTCCTGGGTCAGCTCGGTCAGATATTCGGTCAGCTCGGCCTTGGTGTCACGCCAGGTGAAGTAAGAGTAGGACTGGGTGAACCCGATCTTGGCGAGCTGGCGCATCATCTTGGGTCGGGTGAAGGCTTCGGCGAGGAAGATCGTATCCGGGTGGCGGTCGAGCACCTCGCGCAGCAGCCATTCCCAAAACGGCACCGGCTTGGTGTGCGGATTGTCCACCCGAAAGATCTTGACCCCCTGCTCGATCCAGAACAGGACGACGTCGCGCAGCGCATACCAGAGTGAGGGTAAGGCGCCCCTGTAGAAGTGGACGTTGACGATGTCCTCGTATCTCTTCGGCGGGTTCTCAGCGTATTTGATCGTGCCGTCGGGTCGCCAGTCGAACCACTCCGGATGCTGCCTGATCCAGGGGTGATCGGGCGAGCATTGAATGGCGAAGTCGAGCGCGACCTCGAGGCCGTGCGCGTGCGCCGCCGCGACCAGCCGGCGGAAGTCCTCGAAGCTGCCGAGCTCCGGATGGATCGCGTCGTGGCCGCCCTGATCGCTGCCGATCGCGTACGGGCTGCCCGGATCGTCGGGCGCCGGCGTGAGCGTGTTGTTGCGGCCCTTGCGATTGGTCCGGCCGATCGGGTGGATCGGCGTGAAGTAGAGGACATCGAAGCCCAGGCCCTGAACGTAGGGCAGCCGCCTGACGACGTCGTCGAAGGTGCCGTGGCGCGTCGGATCACCGCTCTGCGAGCGGGGAAAGAGTTCGTACCAGGCGGCGAACTTGGCGGCCGGCCGATCGACCAGGACCTCGAGCTCGAACTTGTAGCGGGACGCGTTGGTGCGGATGCCGGCCCGGCGCATCAGCCGGCGCACGCTCTCGCCGAGCAGGATCTGCAGCAGCCGGCCGTGATCGTCCGCTTGCGCCTCGAGCTCCTCAAGCAGCGCCGCCAGGGCCTTCTGCGCCTCGGCCTTGGCCTCGGCGTGGGTGCGCTCGAGCAGCTCGCGCCCTTCGATCAGCTCGAGACCGACGTTCAGCCCGGCGTCATGCTTCTTCATGATCTCGGCGCGCCAGCTCTCGAACAGGTCGCGCCAGGCCTCGATCGTGTACAGGAAGCGGGCGTTGCGGGTGACCGGAAAGTGACCGCCCCAGCGGTCGTTGTCGACGAACGCCATCGGCGCCTCGCGCCAGTCCGCCTCGTCCTGGGCGCGGTATCGGATGCAGGCTGCGATCTGGTCGTGACCGTCGCAGAAGATGTCGGCCTCGACCGCGACGACGTCGCCCACCACCCGCTTGATCGCGTGCCGGCCGCCGTCGAGCTCCGGCTCGACCCGCTCGATCACGACCCGGGTGGCGGCAAGCGCCCTGAGGCGACGCTCGCTCTCCTGAGCGACCGCCTTCGCCGAACGCGCCGGCATTCGGCGCGACGTCTCGGCCCGGCTGCGGAACACGCGAACCTGCAAGGGCTCGAGCGTGATCGGCTGCCCCGGCGCGAAGGCAACGGCAGCGGTCTCCGGGGTCACGTCCTCGAACTCGCTGATCCGGCCGCCTGCCTGGCCAAGCAGCGGCCCCGGATCGATCCCCCAGGCGCGGGCGGGGTCGGGGTTGATCACGACGATCGTCGCCGCCTCGGACGATGGCAGGTCGCCGCCCGAGAGACGGAGCAGGCCCACTACCGGGCCGTACGGGGCCGTGATTTTCCGCTGCGCGCCCTCGACGTTTAGCGCCGGGCAACCCGCCCGCATGAGATTGACCGCGGCGATGAAGCGCGTGAGGTCGACCCGCGGCGCCGCGGTCTCCCACTCCCAGTCGCCGGGCCGGCTCGCGACCACGTCCATGCGCGTGCGGCAGCCGTATTCGTAGCCCATCGGCATCAGCACGCCCGAGGAGAAGGTCGCGGCGAACAGATAGCGGAGCCGATAGTGCCGCTCCAGTTCTTCGGGCTCGGGGTCGCCGAGCTCGATCGCGAGCCGCTCGGTGTCGTGGCTCTCCGGGAAGGCGATGGTCGGCGCGACCTGGCGGTAAAGGTCGTACTGCTCGAGCAGCCAGGGCGCCCGGAAGTCCCACCATTTGGCGCTGTTGAACAGATAGTCGAAGCCCGCGCCCTCGAGCCCCAGCACCTGCTCCGGCGTGCAGCCGAGCGTCTCGGCGAAGAACCGGCACTTTGGGTCGGCGACCTTGCTCCTTTCGATCAGCGGCCGCCAGATCTCGGCCGGCACCTGATAGGCGGCATCGCAGCGGAAGCCCTTGAAGCCTAGCTGCAGATGGTGCTGCACCAGCTCGGCCCAGAACTCGGTCAGTCCCGGCCGGTGGCTCGGCTCGCCGTAGTCGATCTCGGCGAGATCGCCCCAAACCGTATACTTGCGCGGATCGACCGGATCGACCGCGCGCGGCGTGCGGAGCTCGCCGTCCGCCTCGCGCCTGAACCACTCCGGATGCTGCTCGACCAGGAGCGCATCCTTGGCGGTGTGGTTGATCACGAGGTCCATAATCACCGCGATGCCGCGCGCCGCGGCGGCCTTGGTGAAGGCGCTCAAGAGCTCGGCCGGCTCGCCGCCGTCCTGAAGCAGCGGGTGCAGTCGGTAGAAATCCTTGACCGCATACAGGCTGCCCGAGAAGCCCGGATAGTGGAACGGGTTGACGTAGATCCAGTCGAAGCCCATCCCGGCAATCCGGTCCAGATGACCGGCCCACGCCGGCACGGGCCCGGCGAGCAGCGGGAAGAGGTTGTAGATCCTGGGTCCGGTCATGGCCAGATTCTGCCTGATGCGGCGGCCGCCTGGGCCACGTTGATGGGATCCCGGCTCGACGGAGGGCGAGCCTAGCAGTTGAACGAGCCTGCGCCAACCGCCCCACTGGTTCTGGCGGCGGGCAGCGACAGGCAGGGCCTGACGGCGCGGCGGGCGGCGAGGCCCTCCGGGCTATCTAGGAGTCCTGATCCAGAAGCCCAGGGTGCAACGGGGCTGAGCGACCAGACGGACCGGACTGCGATGGGCTGCGACTCCGGGCCGGGGCAGATGCGACCTATGGCTTCGCTCGCAGAAGATGCCGGCTCAGGGCAGCTTGGCGTCGAGCTCGCGGCAGCTGTGCAGCACGATCGGGCCGGCCAGGCTGTCCTTGGTTGCGGCGACGAACGCGGCAACGGCTTGCGACCGGTTGTGCCGCGTCATGGCCGACTCGTCGCGAAAGCGTTCGAACGTCGTAAACACCGTCGGATCGTCCCGATCCTGGCTCAGAAAATAGGCGAGCGTGCCCGGCTCGCCCGCCCGGACCGCGGCCATCACAGCCCGCAGCCCCTGCTCCACCACGGCTTCCTGGCCTGCTTTGGCGCGGATCACCGCCGTGATCGTCAACATGGCTTCCTCCTCTGCCCGAATCTCAGGCGGCGCCGATGAACTCGCTGATGATCGCCGGGGCGTCGAGCACGGCTGGCGACACCTCACGGAGGATCCGGCCTTTCTGGATGATCAGCACCCGGTCCGAGAGCGCCCTGATGAAGTCGAGATTCTGCTCGACCAGGATCACGGCCAGACGCCGCTTTTGCCTGAGCCCGGCAAGCTTATCTGCGATCGTCTCGACCATCGAGGGCTGGATGCCCTCGGTCGGCTCGTCGAGCAGCAGGACGCGGGGCGCCTGGATCAGGCACCGGGCGAGTGCCAACAGCTGCTGCTCGCCACCCGAGAGTGCGCCGCCGGCCCGCCCGAGCAGCGGCCTCAGCCGTGGAAACTCCTCCAGCACGTTGGGCAGAGCCGCGGCGTCCGGCCTGCCCTTGGCGGCCGCGGCGAAGCGCAGATTGTCGAGGACCGAGAGCCCGGGAAAGATCTCGCGCCCCTGAGGTACGTAGCCGAGCCCGCGTCGGGTCCGCTGATGGCTCGGCATCCGCGTGATGTCCTCGCCGCCAAGCCGCACCCGGCCGGCGCTCGCCGGCAGAAGGCCCGCGAGCGCCTTCAAGAGCGTCGTCTTGCCCATGCCGTTGTGACCGAGGATGCCGACGAACTCACCTTCGGCGACCATCAGGCTGATCCCCGCCAGCACCGGCACGGCGCCATAGCCGGCGTGCAGGTCGTCGGCCTCGAGCATGTTTCAGCCGGCCCCGGCGCGACCGAGATAGACGTCGCGCACGACCGGATCGGCGACCACCCGCTCGAAGCTGTCCTCGAGCAGGATGCCACCCTGGTGGAACACGGTGACCTTATGCGCGATCTGCCGGATGAACTGCATGTCGTGCTCGACCACGATCAGGCTGGCGGTCCGGTTGACGTCGCGGATCAGGCCCGCGGTCCGCCTGGTCTCCTCGATCGTCATGCCGGCCGAAGGCTCATCCAGCAGGACCAGCTTCGGCGCACGCGCGATCACCATCGCGATCTCGACCCATTGCCGCTGGCCGTGGCCGAGCGTCGCGACCGGGGCGTCCAGCAAGTCCCCGAGGCCCACGCGCGCGGCGAGGTCGCGGGCATGCTCGGTGGCCGGCCGCCGGGCGCGGGTCGAGCTCGCGGCGAGGTAGAGGTTCTCGGCCACCGACAGCCCATCGAAGACGTCCTGGACCTGGTTCTTGATGCCGATACCGAGGCGCCCGATCTCGTGCGGCGCAGCGTTGGTGACGTCCTTGCCCTCCAACAGGATGGCACCGGCGGTCGGCCGGATCTGACCGGTCAGGAGCTTGAAGAAGGTGCTCTTGCCGGCGCCGTTCGGGCCGATCAGGCAACGCAGCTCGCCGCGCTCGAGACTGAAGGTGACGCTCGCGAGCGCGCGCACGCCGCCGAAGCGCTTTTCCAGACTGCGGGTCTCGAGGATCAGATCGGCGCTCACGGCGTGCGCCCCTTGCCCAAGGACGACCCACGCCCCTTGCCCAAGAGCCAGGCGAGCAGCAGGCCGAGCGAGGGCACCAGGCCCTCCCGGAAGACCAGCACGAAGGCCATCAGCACGAGGCCCAGCACGAGCGTCACCTGACCGACGCCGGCCTTGCCGAGCTGGAGGGTCAGCTGCTGGACCAGGGCTGTGCCGACGATCGGGCCGATCAGCGTCGACCGGCCGCCGACGATCACCCAGATTACGACCTGGGCGGCCTGGTTGAGGTTGAACATCTCGGGTGCGACGAAGTTGCCCCAGACGCCGTAGAGCACGCCCGAGAGCGCCGCGATGCCGGCCGCCAGCACGAAGGCCGCGAGCTTGTAGGCCCGGCTGTCGTAGCCCAGGAGCTCGATCCGGCACTCGTTCTCGAGGATGCCGACCAGGACCCGGCCGAAGTGGGTGACCAGCAGGAGCCGCAAGCCCACATAGGCGAGCACCAGGACCACGATCGAGAGATAGAGCACGCCATCCGGGAACAGTTCGCTTGAGGGATCCCAGGGCAGCCGGAGCGAGGGCACGCTCGGGATGCCATTTTGACCGTTCAGGCGGACGCTGCCGATCACATATTCGGGCCCCGAGGTCGAGCGGATGCCCTTTTCCAGAATCAAGGTCACGACCAGCGTGATCACCGACAGATAGATGTCGCTGACCCGGCCGTAGATCAGGAA
>DATAOG010000580.1:0-5421 GCA_036265855.1 Geminicoccaceae bacterium
CGGTCGCGGTCGGCCTGCCGGACACGATCTGGTTCCCCGAGGACGGCCTGGACGCGCTGCCTCAGGACTGCCTCTCGATGCTGCTGTTCCCGGTCGACCGGCCGGAGCTGTTCGACGCCGTGGTGATGGCTCCGGACGGGCGGGTCGAGGCGGTCGAGGTCAAGCAGGCAGCCCCCCGGTCGCGCTGGATCTGGGGCGCGTTCAAGATGCCGGGCGCGGTGCTGGCGGATCTGTTCCTGCTCTGGTGCGAGCGGGACCGCTGCGACGAGTATCTGGGCACGCTGCTCAATGCCTACATCGCAGCCGGCGGCGAGGTCCGCGGCATTCCGGCCGGTCAGGGCTACGTCGACGTCGGCACGCTGGACGGCTATCGGCAGGCGCTCCGTCTGCTCGATGCCGCGCAGATGCCGGTGGCCGCCGCGCGACCCACGGCCGCCGGGCCCTGAGGCATGCCGCAGGCCGCTTCCGATCCGGGGCGCGAAGCGATCGCGCGGCGGGTCCGCGAGCTCGGGACCTGGTTTCACAATCTGGATCTTGGCGGGGTCCAGACGGCCCCCGATCATTTCCTCGGCGACTACCCGGCGGTCAAATGGCGGCGCTTCGCGCACGCGCTGCCGCAGGACCTGCGCGGCCGGACGGTGCTGGACATCGGCTGCAACGCCGGCTTTTACGCGATCGAGATGAAGCGGCGCGGCGCCGACCGGGTGGTCGGGGTCGACCACGACCCCGACTACCTCGAGCAGGCCCGCTTCGCCGCCGAGGTCTCAGGCGTCGAGATCCAGTTCCGCGAGCTCTCGGCCTATGACGTCGCGGCGCTCGGCGAGCGCTTCGACATCGTGCTGTTCCTGGGCGTGCTCTACCATCTGCGGCATCCGATGCTGGCGCTCGATCTGATCCACGAGCACGTCGCCCGCGACCTCGTGGTGTTCCAGTCCCTGCAGCGCGGCTGCCCCGAGGTCCTGCCGCTCGCCTCGGACTACGCGATCACCGAGACCGAGGTGTTCGAGCGGCCCGGTTTTCCGCGTCTGCACTTCATCGAGCAGCGCTACTCGCGCGACCCGACCAACTGGTGGCTGCCCAATCGCGCCTGCTCGGAGGCCATGCTCCGCAGCGCCGGCTTCGAGATCGTCGATCACCCCGAGGAAGAGGTCTTCGTCTGCCGCTGGCGGCCTCTGTCGGGAAGTTCCCAAGCCGTCTACCCGGCCAAGCGAGGACAGTGATGATCGAAGCCGCGATGATCTGGAACGAGCCCAACAACAAGTCGCACTGGGACTTCGAGGTCGACCCGGAGTGGGCCGGATTCGCGGCGATGGCACGGCTCGCGGGCCAGGCGGTCGGGGCCGAGAACCCGAACCTCCTGCGCGTGCTCGGCGGGATCTCGCCGATCGATCCCCTGTTCATCCAGAACATGCAGTGGCGGGGCGCGCTCGAGACCATGGACGCGGTGGCGGTGCACGGCTTCCCGCTCGACTGGAACCACTGGATGATCGACGAATGGCCGCAGAAGGTCGGCGAAATCGAGGCGGTCGCCGGGCTGCCGGTCTGGGTCTCGGAGGTCGGCGCCTCGACCTTCGGCGCCGAGGAGGTCCAGGAGTTCGCGCTGGTGCGCACGGCGAAGCTCCTGTCCGGCCGCGTGCCGCGGATCCACTGGTACAGCCTTTATGATCTGCCGCGGGCGTGGCCCGCGACCACGCGCCACCGCGAGGCCGAGGGCTCATCCTACTACCGGCACTTCTACATGGGGCTGCTGCGCGAGGACGGCACGCCCAAGCGCGCGCTCGAGCGCTTCGCCGAGTACACGCCGGAGTTCGGCATCTGCCAGTGGTTCCATTTCGAGGACCATCGTCTGGACGATGCCGTCTGCTGGCTGCGCCGGCTGGGCGTGAAGTACCTGCGCACCGGGCTCAGCTGGGCCGACTTCTTCCGGCCCGACGCGCTCACCTGGTTCGATCGCCAGATGCGGGCTCTGGAGGAGTTCGAGGTGACGCTGACCTTCTGCTTCACGCCGGAGCATCGCGGCGTGATGCCCCACTACACGAGCCCGCCGCTGGTGCCGGAAGAGTTTGCGGATTTCTGCGCCGCGATGATCCGGCGCTATGCCGGCGGCGCCGTCTCGTCCGGCGTCGAGCCGCGCGCGCCGGCGATCCGGGCGGGATGAGGCTCACGGTTCTGAATGTCGCCTTCCCGTTCGCGCCGGTCGGACCCGACGCGGTCGGCGGCGCCGAGCAGATCCTGAGCCACCTCGACCAGGCGCTGGTCCGCGCGGGCCACCGCTCGATCGTGGTCGCCTGCGCAGGCTCGGCGACCGCCGGCGCGCTGGTCGCGGTGCCCGAGACCGCAGGCGCGATCACCGAGGCGGCGCGCCGGCTGGCACGGCGCCGGCATCGGGCAGCGATCGAGCGGACGCTCCGGCGTTGGCCGGTCGATCTCGTCCACATGCACGGCCTCGACTTCTGCGACTATCTGCCCAGCCCGGGCCTGCCGGTGCTCGCGACGCTCCATCTGCCGCCCGAATGGTACCCGCCGGCCGCGTTTTCCCCGGTTCGTCCGAACACGTTCGTCCACTGCGTCTCGGCCGCGCAGTCCGCGCGCTGCCCGCCCGGGGCCTTTCTGCTGCCGGTGATCCGAAACGGCGTGCCGGTCGAGGCGCTGGCCGCGAGGCACGCCGGGCGCGGCTTCGCGCTGGCGCTCGGGCGGATCTGCCCGGAGAAGGGTTTCCACCACGCGCTCGATGCGGCCAGGCGCGCGGGTGTGCCGCTGCTGCTCGCGGGCCAGGTCTTCGGCTACGGCGCGCACGAGACCTATTTCCGCCGGGAGATCGTCCCGCGGCTCGACCGGTGGCGGCGGTTCATCGGGCCGATCGGCTTTGCCCGCAAGCGGCGCCTGTTGAGCGCGGCGCGCTGCCTGCTGATCCCGAGCTCGGCACCCGAGACCAGCTCGCTGGTCGCGATGGAGGCGCTCGCGTGTGGCACGCCTGTGGTCGCGTTCCCGGCCGGTGCCTTGCCCGAGATCGTCGACCACGGCCGGACCGGCTTCATCGTCAAGGACCAGCGCGAGATGGCCGACGCGATCACCGCGGCCGCCCGCCTCGACGCCGATGTCTGCAGGGCGGCCGCGCGCGAGCGCTTTTCGCTCGAGGAGATGACCAGGCGCTATCTCGCGCTCTACCGCGCGCTGGTCCGGCGACGGAGCGCGCCGCAGGCGCGGCTTGCAGACCATCTGGCCCGCGCCGGTGGCTGATCTCAGCGTCCTAGAAATCGGGACCACCGCGGAGCTGGAGGCGCTGACGCCGGAGTGGACCCAGCTCTGGCAGCGAGCGCCGCGCGCGACCCCGTTCCAGGCGCCCGCCTGGCTGATCCCCTGGTGGCAGAAGATCGGGGGTGGCGAGCTACGGGTCCTGGCGGCGCGGACGAACGGAAAACTCGTCGGTCTCCTACCCTTGTACCTGCAGCAGACTCGCGAGCGCGGTAAGCTGTTGCCGCTCGGCATCGCGATCTCGGACTACCTGGACGGCCTGTTCGAGGAAGGCTACGGCCTCGAGGCCGCCGGGGCGATGCTGCGGCATCTGGTCGGGCGCGACGACTGGCGGCGCTGCGAGCTCCACCCGCTGCGCAGAGGCTCGCCCCTGCTCGACGCGCGCGCCCCTTCGGGCTGTTCCGATGAGGTCCTCGCCTTCGAGCCGTGTCTCGTGGTGGAGGTCCCGACAGGAGCCCGGGAACTGCGCGAGGTCTTGCCGAGCAAGATCCGCAATAATCTCGCCAATTACCGCCGTCGCGCCGAGCGCGCCGGGCGGGTCGCCTTCGAGACGGCGACCGCCGCCACCCTTTTGGAGCTCCTCGAGGCGCTCTTTCGCCTGCACGATGCCCGGTGGCAGCAGCTCGGACAGCCGGGCGTGCTTGCCGACCCGGGGATCCGGCGCTTCCACCGCGCCGCCGCGCCGCTTCTCCTCAGTGCGGGGCTGTTGCGCCTGCATGCGCTGCGCCTCGACGACCGGATCGTCGCAATCATGTACGCGCTGCACGCGCGGCGGCGCACCTATTGCTATCTCTGTGGCTTCGACCCCGAGCTCGGCGCACTCAGCCCCGGCACCCTGATTCTCGGCCACAGCATCTGGCAAGCCATGCGGGAAGGTGCGCGCGAGGTGGACTTCCTGCGCGGCCGCGAGCGCTTCAAGTACTTCTGGGGCGTCCGCGAGCGACCGTGCTACGGGCGCATGCTGGAGCGCGTCAGCTGAGCGCCACGCCTGCCGCTCCGGCCTTCGGCTTGCGCAGATGGAACGTCGCGCCGTCCCAGAGCTCGAGATCCCGGGTCCCGCCCCGTAGCAACTCAAGCCCGCTGAGCGCGCCGAGGCGGCCCGCATCCTGCCGGTCGAGTTCGAGATCGCCCCGGTAGGTGAGGTTCAGCACGACGAAATCGCCGCCCTCGCGGAGCACGCGGGCCGCCTCGCGCACGTGCACCTCAAGCAGCGCCATGCCGGCGCGATGCACGTAGGGCAGGCTGTCGATTGCAAGCACCGCGTCGAACGCCGCCGCGCGGAAAGCCGCGAGGTCCCGGCCCGAGGTCCGCGCCAACATTACGTTCGGCAGGTCGGCGCAGCGGCGGCGGGCCTCGGCGATCATGCCGGGCGCGATGTCGATCCCGACGAGCGCCCGGGCGCGTGACGCGAGAGCCTGCTGGAACCGACCGATGCCGCAGCCGATCTCGAGGATTCGCCGCTCGGCCCCGAGCACGCCCAGATGCTCGAGCAGCGCCACGACCTCGGCGGTCGCCGCCTCGAGCCGCGCCGGGCTGCCGAGCGAGTAGAGCGCAACGCTCGCCTCCGGGCTCTCCCGCAGCGCCTGATCGAACAGGCGCGCGCATCGCGTGAGCTCGTCGGCGGCGGCCGAGGGCTCGTTCAGGCGCCGCTCGTGCGCGAGAATTCGCGCGACGAGATCGCCGCCCGAATCCAAGAGATTCCGCAGCTCCGCGAGCGCGGGGCCGAGCTCCCGGCGCCGCTCGGCATCCGCGGCCAGCCTGTTCAGCGCCGAGCGCGCCGTTGCGGCATCGCCGCACAGCACGAGGAGCCGCACGAACGCGATCGCCGGCGAGAGATCGTGGGCAGCGCAGGCTTCGACGAGTTTCAGCGCCTGCGCCCGCATCGCCCGCGGCTCCTTGAGCTGCCGCCCCGGAGTCGGCCGGGACGGCGGACGAGTTCACGGCCCGCGCGTTCACAATCGCTGGACCGCGAGCCTGGTCCCTGCGAGCAAGGAGACGGCCGGTGGGCGGGAGCCTGGGTGTGCGCTGGACCGTGGGCGATGTCAGCCCGCGCGGCTTCGAGGCGCTCCGGCTGTCGATCTGGGGTGCGTGGCGGCTGTTCGGCGCCGAGGCGGGCTACGTCGTCTGCGTCAACGGCATCGCACCGGAGGAGGCGCGGGGCCGGAC
>DATAOG010000581.1:0-6989 GCA_036265855.1 Geminicoccaceae bacterium
TACGTTAATAAAGAAACATCCCGGCCGGTAATGGGACCATCTGCAGGGCCGCCCCGGGGTCTGCCTGAACAGCTCCTCGAGCCGCGGTTCAGATCAGCGCGGCGCTAGGGCTGGTTTCCTCGACCGGGGCAGCGCCGTGCCGGGGCGTGAACTTGGACTCGAACTCGGGTGCGGGCATCGGCTTGCCGAAGTAGTAGCCCTGCACCTCGTCGCAGCCCTCGCGCTTCAGAAAAGCCAGCTGCTCGGCGGTCTCGACGCCTTCGGCGCAGGTCTGGATGCCGAGGCTGTGGCCGAGGCCGACGACGGCGCGCACGATCGCGTCGGCATCGTTCCGCATCTCGAGCGCCGATACGAACGAGCGGTCGATCTTGATCTTGTCGAACGGGAACTTCTGCAGATAGCTCAGGCTCGAGTAGCCGGTACCGAAGTCATCCATCGCGATCAGCACGCCCAGATCCTTGAGCTGGCGAAGCGTGGTCATCGCCGCCTCGGTGTTCTGGAGCAGCACGCCCTCGGTGACCTCGAGCTCGAGCCGCTCGGGATCGAGCTTGGAATCGGCCAGCGCCCGGCGCACGGCATCGATCAGGTTGGGCTGCTTGAACTGTACCGGCGAGATGTTGACCGACATCTGGAGGTCGGGCCAGGCGATCGCCTGGACACAGGCGCGGCGCAGAACCCATTCGCCGAGCATCAGGATCAGACCGGTCTCCTCGGCGACCCCGACGAACTCGATCGGCGGCACGAGGCCGCGCTCCGGGTGGTGCCAGCGCACCAGCGCCTCGACTCCCGAGAGCCGGTCGTGACCGAGCTCGACCTTGGGCTGATAGTAGAGCTCGAGCTCGTCGCGCGCCAGCGCGAGGCGCAGGTCGCGCTCGAGCGCCTTGCGCTTCTGCAGGCGCGCATCCATGGCGGCCTCGAAAAAGCGGAAGGTGTTGCGGCCCTCCTCCTTGGCGCGATAGAGCGCGATGTCGGCGTTCTGCAGCAAGCGGCCCGGGATCGAGCCGTCGATCGGGATCAGCGCCACGCCGACGCTGGCCGTGACCAGGACCTCGTGGCCCTCGAGATCGAACGGCTGGGCAAGCGCCTGGAGCACCCGGCGGCAGAGCTTCTGCGCGCCGTCCGGCTGCTCGATGCCGACCTGGACGATCGCGAACTCATCGCCGCCGATGCGCGCGACCGTATCGATCTCGCGCACGCAGGCCTGCAGGCGCTCGCCGCAGCCCTTGACCAGCAGGTCGCCCGCGCCATGGCCGAGCGTGTCGTTGACGTCCTGGAACCGGTCCAGGTCGACGCACAGGACCGCGGCGACCTCGCCCCGCCGGCTGACGGTCGCGACCGCCTGCTCGAGACGCTCGGCGAACAGCTCTCGGTTGGGCAGCCCGGTCAGCGGGTCATGCAGGGTCAGATATTGCGCGCGCCGCTCGGCCTCGATCTCGGCCGTGATGTCGGTCGCGGTGCCGCGATAGCCGCGGTGGCGGCCCTTGTCGTCGGTGACCGGCTTGCCGGCGACCCGCAGCGTCCGGGTGCGGCCGGCATCGTCCTCGACCAGGCAGAGCAGGTTGCGGAACGGGCGCCGGCGCGCGAGGTCGTCCTGGTGGCGCTCCCAGCGCTCGACGCTCTCGGCGGAATGCAACAGGTCGCCCAACGGCTTGCCCAGCACCAGGTTGGGCGCGATCGCGGTGACGGTCGCGAAGCGCTCGGAGAGGAAGCTGAGCCGGAGATCGGGGTCGGTCTCCCAGATCCAGTCGGAGCTGGCATCGGCGACATCGCGGAACCGCGCCTCGCTCGCCTGAATGGTCTCGGCGGCCTGGCGCGCATGGTGCAGCACGATGAAGGTGAAGATCGAGATCACCGCGATCGCCAGCGCGAGCGCCGGCATGACCGAGCTCAGGAACTCCCAGCCGGGCTTGAACGGCTCCCAGGTCAGGTCGCCGAGACGGGCGCCGTCGACCGCGATCAGCGGGAACAGCGCCGCCGCCACGCTCGTGCCCGCCGGCACCAGGTGAAGCCCGGTCAACGGCAAGGGCTCGGCGACCGCGTCGAGAAACGCTTGGTCGACCTTCTTGCCGAGCACGAGGACCACCCGCGGTCCGGGAGGCAGGGCGACGTCGGCGTCCTTTTCGGGCGTGACGGCGCTGACCGCGACGATGACCAGCTGATCATTCATCGCGAGCAGTCCCGTGGCCGGCCGCGGCTCATCGAGCGGCGCCTGGCGAGCCTGCTCGATCAGGCGATCGAGGCCGTGCGAGAGCAGCGCCTGCGCGCTCGCGTCGGTGACCTGGCCGTCGACCTGTCCGTACACCGTCCGGTCGGCGCGATCGATCACGAAGCTCAGTTCAAATTTGAACTGCTGATAGATGTAGGTGCCGATGTTGGTGTCCGCCCAGCCGCGGTCGAACGCCAGGTCGAGATTACGGACCGCGTCGGTCCACCAGCTGTAGTCCTTGGCCTGCCGGCCGACCTGTTCGCTCTGCCGCTCGATCGCGTCGCGCACGCCTTCGATCGACTGCCTGAGCGCGATCTGGTCCTGGTTCCTGGCGCTGAAGAAGATGAAGCCGACCACCACCGACATCGCGACCGCGACCAGGACCGCGATCGGAACGATCACCTGTCGAATGAGCTTGCCGCTCTTTTGCTCCATTGCCCGCGCCCTTACCGGCCTGATGCTGGGTGCGCGCTCGCGCCGCGCACCCGCCGTTTTGCCAGCGTAGAGTAAACATACTCTTACTGGAGCCGGAGCGGTCCGCGCGCGATCGATGGCGCTCTCAAGGCGCGAGCGGTTCCAGCGCCTGACCGGCCCCGTCCCGACCCGGGTAGCCAGCTGAGCCTTGGTTGTGAGAAGGTCGGAACGGCTCGGCAACTCGGCGGCGCTGGCCGCGTTCGGAACCGATCGCAGGCCGGCGCGGTTTCGAGCGGGCGGCCGGTCGCTGCTGAGGAATGACGCATGATGTCGATACGCGTGCTCTGCACGGCGTTGCTCGCCGGCCTGGTCGCCAGCTGTGCCACCGGCCTGCCGAAAACCGGCTTCGCGGAACCCGCAGCGCTCAAGCAAGCGATGCAGGCTTATTTCGAGCGGCACGCCACAGAGGAGTATGGCTACTGCTCGATGCCCTATATCGAAGGCCTGACACAGGTCAAGGTGGTCACGGACCAGCCCGACCGACTGGTGCTCGACGTCCGTTACCTGTACCGGGACACTATCAAGAGAGACCGCGGCGACAACCGTGGCCACGAATGCACGGGTTACGCTGGCCGGCGCTTCACCTTCGGCAAGACCCCGGCCGGGAACATCGAGGTCGTGGACATGACCGGGCCGCGCCGGAGCTGACCGGCAACCAAACCGCGCGGCGCGCGCGGCGCAGAGTGTGGTGCGCGGCACCGGAAGCCATTCCCGGGTCAGATCGGAGTAGCAGCCGCGTCGCCTCTGCCGTAGCTGTTTTCACCGACGGGATGGGCCTATGGGCTGGCGAAACGACGCCGGCTTGGATCGGCGCCAGAGCCTCAACGCCGGTCGGCTTCGGGCTCTGCCGCCTCGAGCTCGTCGAGCACCGCCTCCGGGGCGATGTCCTGGGTGATCTCCGCCAGATCGGCATCGGCCTCGGTCCTGACGCCCATCCGGTCCGCGATTCCCGACACCAGCGTCACGAGCCTCGTGACCTCGTGCTCCGCGAGCAGGCTCACCTGCAGGTCGAGGTCGGCCCGCTTGTCCGCCGCCGCGGCCATGCGGTTCTGGCTGATCAGCACGAAGGTCGAGAGGAAGATGGCCTCCACCGAAGCCACCATCGCCAGGACGACGAAGGACCGGTCCCAGGCCGGCACGCCGGGGACCCAGCCGAGGTTGACCACGATCCAGAAGCCGAACAAGGCGAGATGCAGGTAGACGAAGCGCATGCTGCCGGTGAAGCGGGTGATCGCCTCCGCGATCTTCTCCTCGACGGTCGCCTCTTTCTCTTCCCGCGTTCGCCTGCGCTGCAGCGCCCGAATGTTCCGCTCCAGCACCGGGCTGAGGCCCTGGGGCGGCGGCGGCGGGTAGGTGGGACCGGTCGCGGCGCCCCGGTGAGCGCGGGCCTCCTGATCCGAGCGTTGCGCGGCCATCGATCTTCTCCGAACCGCCGTCGTTACCACCGGCGTCGCGTTCGCGTGCGCAGGCGAGAACAAGGATCGGGAAGCGAAGTTCCGTACCGCAAGCCTCGAGCTCGCCAGACTTCCAAGCCGCCGATCGACAAGCCTCGACGGCTGGAGAGGCAAATCGGGACCGGGCGATGGAGCTGGTCTCTAACCGCCCCATATTCCCGAGCGATCGTCAGCGACCGGCCGCGGCGCTCGGGCCGCACGGGTCAGCGCGCCGGGATCGCGCCCTCCCGCAGCTCGCGGGCAGCCTCCATGACCTCGGTGATGTCGCTCACGTAGTGGGCGTCCTTGATCAGCTCGCGCGCCAGCAGCACTGCCGGCCGCTCGCAGCTGGCGCGCCGGCGGGGATCGTCGATCTGCTCGAAATCGGCGACCGGGTGGCGGCCCAGCGTGGCGCTGATGATCGCCGTCCCGGCGAACCGGAGCGTGTCCTCGAAGACCCGGCGCAGGTAATCCTTCTGGGCGATACGCAAGGCTTCCGAGCCGCTGGCGCCTGCGAACAGCGGCTTGGGATAGGCATCGCCGGCGTGAGCGCTCTGCCAGAGACCGAGGAAGCGGTTGTGGAACCCCTGCCAGACCTGCTCGACGGCACCGGCCAGCCAGCGCTCGCAGGTGCTGCGCCGAGCCTGGCTCGCGGCATGGCCGGACTGGCTGAAATAGGCGATCAGCAGATGGCCGATCAGCGTGCCGAGATCGAAGCCGATCGGACCGAAGGATGCGCGGACCGGGTCGATCACCTTGGTGTCGCTCTCGGTGACCAGCACCGAGCCGGTATGCAGATTGCCGTGCAGCAGGGCCTGGGGCTCGGCCATGAAGCTCTGCTTGAGCGCCGCGACCGCCCGTTTCAGCGCGCCGTCCTGACGGATCGCGCGCGCGAGATCGTCGAGCTCGGGCGTGGTCCAGCGGTTCTGCGGCGCCTCCAGATAGGGTTCGGTGAACGTCAGATGCTCGGTCAGCCGGCCGATCTCGGCATTGCCGCAGAAGAAGGCGATCCGCTGCTTCTTCTCGGCGGCGGGCATCGCGAGGTCCGAGGTCCGGAACAGCGTCTCGCCGAGGAACTTGCCGATCTGCTCCGGGAAGCGGGGATAGATGCCGCTCTCGATCATGCCCTGCCGCAGCGGGACGTGCGGGTGCAGCCGCTCCAGGATCAGCAGCGACTGCTCGGAATCGTAGTGCAGGACCCGCGGCACGAGCCCGGAGGCGAAGCGGGCCTGCAGCCTCAGCGCCGCCTCCTCGAAAGCGGTCCGCTCGAGCGGCAGCGGCCAGTCTCCGCCGAGATCGAGCTTGCAGGCCAAGGCCTGCTTGATGCAGACCTCACCCGCAGGCCCTTCGGCCACGAACACCGTGCTGAGTTCGCTCGCGGCGATCCTTTGGATCTGCCACAGCTGGGGCCGGCCGCCGAGCCGGGCGGCGATATGGGGCAACGTCGCGAGATAGCCGCCGAGCCGGTATTCGGTCATCTCGCGATAGGTCATGGCGCTCAGCATGTGCACCCGGGCGCTCCCATCCGGTCGCCAGTGTTACCCGCCGATCGCCGCGGCGACCGGCCGCAGACAAGCCGGTCGCGGCAAGCTCTGCAGCTCCGACTCCCACGTTTTCCGGGTCCTGTCAGGCCGGCCGGGGTAGCGGACAATCCTTGATGCCGCGTTACCTGGCGCTTTCTGCGGGCCGGCCGCCACCGAGCCAGGCCTCGACCGTCGGCAGGATCCGCCGGACGATCAGCGCGATGCCCTCGGCGGTCGGATGGATGCCGTCCGGTTGGATCAGCTCCGGATCGCCGGCGACCCCGTCGAGGAAGAAGCGGTAGAGCGGCACGCCGTGCCCGGCGGCGACCCGCTGGTAGACCGCGGCGAACGCCCGGCCGTAGTCCTCGCCGAGGTTGGGCGGCGCCAGCATCCCGGCGAGCAGCACATGGATGCCCTGGGCCTGCAGCCGCGCGAGGATCGCATCGAGATTGCGCTCGAGCTCCTCGGGCGGCAGCCCGCGCAGCGCGTCGTTGCCGCCGAGCTCGACGATCACGTGGCTCGGCCGGTCGCCGAGCATCCAGTCGAGGCGCGCGAGCCCGCCCGCCGAGGTGTCGCCAGGCACCCCGGCGTCGAGCACGGTGCACCGGTAGCCCGCCGCGTCGAGTTGCCGCTCCAGCTCGGCCGGGAAGCCCTGCGCAACGTCGAGCCCGTAGGCCGAGGTCAGGGAATCGCCGAGCACGGCGATCCGGCAGGCATCGTCCGCCGCCGCAGCCGGCGTCGCGAGCCCGAGCGCAAGGCAGAGGCCCAGCTTGAGAAGCGCCGCCAGCCGGACCATCTGTTTCGCCATGCCCGCTTCGCCCACCGCTCCTCCGGAGCCCGTGCCGCCCGCCCGGTCGACGATGATCGAGCTCGCCGACGTGCACGTGACCCTGGAGAGCGCGGCCGGGCCGGTCAAGATCCTGCGCGGCGTCGATCTGAAGGTCGCGGCCGGCACCTCGGTCTGCGTGGTCGGCCCGTCCGGCTCCGGCAAGTCGACGCTCCTGGCCGTGGTCGGCGGCATCGAACGTCCGACCGCCGGCGCGGTGCGGGTCGACGGCCAGGATCTCGGCGCGCTCGACGAGGACCGCCTGGCGGTCTTCCGCGGCCGTACGATCGGCATCCTGTTCCAGGCCTTCCATCTGATCCCGACCATGACCGCGCTCGAGAACGTCGCGGTGCCGCTCGAGCTCGCGGGCGATTCCGACGCGCTCCCGCGGGCGACCGCGCTCCTCGCCGAGGTCGGCCTCGCCGACCGCGCTCATCACTATCCCGTTCAGCTCTCCGGCGGCGAGCAGCAGCGGGTCGCCGTCGCGCGGGCGATGGCGCGGCGCCCGGCGCTCCTCCTCGCCGACG
>DATAOG010000582.1:0-10738 GCA_036265855.1 Geminicoccaceae bacterium
GATGGTCCGCAACGAGATCGAGACGCTGCTGAAGCTGAAGGACGTGATGGCCGAGCGCGTCATCGGCCAGGACCACGCCCTCGCGGCGATCGCGGAACGGATCCGCATCTCGCGCGCGGACCTCAGCGACCCGACGCGGCCGATCGGCGTGTTCCTGCTCGTCGGGCCGTCCGGCGTCGGCAAGACCGAGACCGCGCTGACGCTCGCCGAGGCTTTCTACGGCGGCGAGCACAACATCATCTCGATCAACATGTCTGAGTTCCAGGAGGCGCACACCGTCTCGACGCTCAAGGGCGCACCGCCCGGCTACAAGGGCTACGGCGAGGGCGGTCGGCTGACCGAGGCGGTGCGTCGCAAACCCTACAGCGTCGTCCTGCTGGATGAGGTCGAGAAGGCGCACCCCGACGTCCACGAAATCTTCTTCCAGGTCTTCGACAAGGGCATCATGGACGACAGCGAGGGTCGCCGCATCGATTTCAAGAACACGCTGATCCTTCTGACCACGAACATCGGCTCCGAGTTGATCATGAACTTGTGCGCCGATCCGGACACCATGCCGACGCCCGAGGGTCTCACGGAGGCTTTGCGGCCGCAGCTGCTGAAGACTTTCCCGGCGGCGCTGCTCGGCCGACTGGTGGCGATCCCTTATTACCCGCTGAGCGACGAGATGCTGGAGCGGATCATCCGCCTCCAGCTCGAGCGCGTCCGCAAACGTGTCGAGGCGCGCCACGGCGTCCCGTTCGCCTACGATCCCGCGGTGGTCGAGCTGATCCGCAAGCGCTGCACCGAGGTCGAGAGTGGCGGCCGCATGATCGATGCCATCCTGACCAACAGCGTCCTGCCGACCGTCAGCCGCGAATTCCTGGTCCGGATCAAAGATGGCATGCCGATCGCCTCGGTGCAGGTCGATGTTCAGGACGGCGCCTTCGTCTGCACGTTCGGATGATCCGGGAGCGGCAGCGATGACCCTCGTGATCCGCCTCGACAATGCTCCGTCGGGGCTGCTCGAGCGCGAGCGCCGACTCGAGCGCGGCCGGCTGACGATCGGCCGCACCGCCGAGAGCGACTGGGTGCTGCCGGACCCTCAGCGCTACCTCTCGCGCCAGCACTGTCTGCTCGAAGGCGGCGACGACCAGTTCTGGATCACCGACACGAGCAGCAACGGCGTCTTCCTCGATGCCGGCGCAACGCCGCTCGGTCGCGGCCATCGGGCACCGTTGCGCGACGGCATGCGGATCGCGCTCGGTGACTACGTGCTCCGGGTGCGGATCGAAGCGGCGGCCGCGCCCCGGGCCGAGATCGCGGCCGGCAGCAGCCTGTTTGACGAACCCGACGACGCGCAGCCGAAGGCGCCGCCGCCCGTCGAGCCGACGGCGCCGGCCGCCGGCGGCCTGTTCGACTCGAGCTGGGTCGGCGACACGCCTTTCCGCTCGGCCGCGCACCCCGTCCGCGAGGTCGAGACCGGCCCGGGCACGCCTCCCGATCACCTTTCGCCGGAGTTCGAGGCGTTCGAGCTTCGGCCCTTGCCGAAGACTCCCCGGCCTCCGGTCGAGGTGGTCGAGCCGCCGCCGGCGAGCAAGCCGACGCCGCCGGCCGATCCGGCACCCGCCCGACCAGCGTGGGCGGGATCCGACCGGCGGCTGCTCGAGGCCTTCCTCGCTGGCGTCGGCGTGGCGCCCGAGGAAGTCCCGGATGTCGACCCGGAAGCGCAGCTGAAGGCGATCGGGGAAGCGTTCCAGGCGCTTACAGCGGGGCTCACGCAGCTGCTTGCGACCCGGACGCTGGTCAAGCGTGAGGCGGGCGTGGAACGCACCACGGTCGGCGCGACGGGCAACAATCCCCTGAAGCTGTCGGCCAACGACCACGAGGCGGTGCTCGCGCTGCTGCGCCACCGGGGACCGGGGTATCTCGAGCCGAGGGAGGCGATCCGAGCTGCCTTCGGTGATCTCAAGAGCCACGAGCTCGGCCTGTTCGAGGGCATGCAGACCGCGCTCCGAACGCTGCTCAGGCGCTTCGATCCCCAGGTCCTGGAGCGGGAGTTCGAGGATGCCTCGCTGTTCGCGAGGCTGACCGCCGGCGGCCGCAAGGCGCTGTACTGGAAGCTCTACAACCGGCGCTACGCCGAGGTCGTCGAGACGGCGAGGTCGCGTTTCCTCGGCGAAGTCGGGGTCGACTTCGCACGTGCCTACCAGGAGAAAGCGAGGTCGCTCTGATGGCTCGGTCGGTCCTGACCCGTCGCCGCGCGCTGCTCCTGTTCCCGGCTGCGACTCTCGCCCTGTCGGGCTGCGGCAGCAAGAAGCCGCCGCCGCCACCACCGCCGCCGCCGCCAGCGCCGCCGCCGCCGCCGGCACCCACGATCTTGAGCCTGACGCTCAAGGCTGCGGCCAATGTCAACGCGGCTGCCGACAGCGGCCCGCGGCCGATCTTCGTGCGGGTCTTCACGTTGGCTTCGGATACCGAGTTCATGGCGAGCGACTTCTTTGCGCTGGACGCCGATCCGGCCGCTGCGCTCGGGCCCGCCCTGGTCCGCGCCGACAGCTTCACGCTCGCGCCCGGCGGAACCGAGGTCTACCAGCGAAAGCTCGACGACAAGGTCCACTTCGTCGGCGTGATGGGCTCCTACCGCGATCTCAACACCACCGACTGGCGCGCTGCCCATCCGGTGCCGCCCCACCAAACCACGTTCCTGATCGTCGATCTCGCTGTCGACGGAATCAAGATCCGCCCCGCAGATCTGTGAGGCGAGGGAGTCGGCATGGTCTGGAGCAACAAGGTCGTCTGGTCCGAGGGCATGTTCCTTCGGGCCCAGCACTTCCAGCAGCAGGACCGGCACACCGACGCCCTCGTCCGTGCCGTGCTGCGGGGACTGGGCCGTCATGGCTGGGGCTTCACCCGGCTCAAGTTGAACACGAGCCTGTTGACCACCGGCAAGCTCGCGATCGCCGAGGCCGAGGGCATCCTGCCAGACGGCACGCCGTTCCTGATTCCGGAGGACGTGGATCATCCGGCGCCGCTGCAGTTCGACCCCGAGAGTCGCGAAGGCGTCGCGTATCTCGCGTTGCCCGAGGTGCAGCCCGGCGCCGTGGCGTTCGACCCCGAGGCCTCGCCCGACCGCGGCGCGCGCTTCCGCGGCCGTGTGGTCGAAGTCCGCGATAGCGTGAGCGGCGGCAGCGAGCTCGCGCCGGTCGAGGTCGCGCGTCCCACCTGTCGCCTGTTGAAGATGCAGGACGACCTCGGCGGCTTCGTCGCGATCGGCATTGCGCGGGCCAAAGGCGTGCAGCCCGATGGCGCGCTGACCCTCGATCCCGACTACCTGCCGCCGTGCCTGACGATCGCCGGCCACCCGACCTACGCCAACTGGCTGAACGAGATCGAGGGCAAGCTCGAGAGCGTGGCCGCGAGCCGGATCGGCTACGTCATGAACCCTGCTGCGCGCGGCGCGGCGGAGGTTCAGGACATCCTGGTGCTCGAGCTGGTCAACGGGGCGCAGCCGGTGGTGGCCCACTTCAAGGAGCAGCTCACGCTTCACCCCGAATCGCTCTATTGGTTCCTGCTCGGGCTCGCCGGCGAGATGGCGACCTATGGCGCGAGCGAGCGACGCCCGCCCGCCTTTCCACCGTACCGGCACGACGATCCGGCGAGCTCGTTCCAGCCGCTGATCGATACGCTGCGGCGATTGCTGGTCGAGCTCGCGCGGCCGGAGCGCAAAGCCGTGCCGATCCCGGTGCACCGCAACCGCTCAGGGATCTGGGCCGCCCGGGTGGACAATCCGAAGCTGTTCGCCCAGGCGACTTTCGTCCTCGCGGTCAAGCTTGCCCTGCCGTCCGAGACCACCCGCCAGCTCCTCTCGCGCCAGGGGACAATCGGCCCAGTGGAGGAGTTTCAGGATCTCTGGCTGTCCCGGCTGACCGGGATCGCGGCAACACCGCTGGCAGTGGCACCCCGCCAGATCCCCTACCATGCGGGCATGGTGTACTTCGAGCTCGACCGCACGAGCCCCTACTGGAGCAAGCTCACGAACTCCTCCGGCATCGCCATCGGCGTGAGCGGCGAGGTTCCCGAGGAACCCAAGCCGGAGCTGGAGTGCTGGGCGATCCGCGACTAGAGCGATGAGCGCCAAGGACGACCCCTTCGGCCTGCACGACGCAGGCGACCGCACGGTCTTCATCCGGCCCCAGCCTGGCGGACGAGGGCCGGCCATGCGCCCCGCGCCGCCGCCGGTGGCCTACACCGATAGTGCGCCCGTCGATCTGGCGGCCAGCCACGACAACCCGCTGGTCGCCGCCGCCGGCGCGCTCTTGTCGCTGGCGCCGCGCCTGAAGACCGCATCGCCGCCGGCGCGTCCGGAGGAGCTTCGCGAGCGCGTGCTTGCCGAGCTGCGTCGCTTCGAGGATCGCGCGACCGCGCAAGGTGTGCCGCACCGGCTCGCCCAGCAGGCGGCCTGGGCTCTCTCCGCGCTGATCGACGACATCGTGCTCAACACGCCCTGGGGTCGGCACAGCAGCTGGCCGCAGCAGAACCTGGTCTCCACCCTGTTCAGGGAGGTCGACGCCGGCGAGCGCTTCTTCGAGCGGCTGGCCGAGCTCGAACGGAACGCCGGCAGCAGCCGCGAGCTGCTCGAGCTCATGTACCTCTGCCTGGCGCTCGGCTTCGAGGGCCGCTACCGGATCGCCGCCCAAAGGACGACGTCGCTCGTCGATCTGCGCGAGGGGCTCTACCGGCTGCTGCGGCGGCCCGAAGCCGAGGCGGCCGAGCTCTCGCCCACCTGGCGGGGGCTCGAGATTCCGCAGAAGCGCCCGGGCTTCCGCGTCCCGGCCTGGGTTCTGGTCGCCGGCACGCTCGCGGTCCTGCTCCTCCTGTACACAGGGTTCTCTTTCCGGCTCGCTGCCTATACCGACCGGCTCGGCGCGCTCGTCCAAGCCCTGCCGCCGTCGGGCCAGGTCCAGCTGCCACGGGCGCAGGCCGCGCCGGTCCAGTCGGTCGGGACGCGCATCCCGTACGCCGTGCTGCCGAAAATCGAGGCGGTGCTCGGCGACCAGATTCAGCAAGGGACCGTCGCGGGCGGCGAAGATGCCACGAGCGTCCGCGTCCGCCTCCGGAACGAACAGCTGTTCGCGTCCGGCAGTGCCGAGATGACCAGCCAATTCAAGCCCCTGGTCGCGAAGCTCGCGGGCGTGCTGGCCCAGGAGGCGGGGCACATCCGGATCGTCGGCCATACCGACAACCAGCCGATCCGTACGGCGCGCTTCGCCTCGAACTGGAAGCTGTCGGAAGCGCGGGCGCTGACGGTCGGCCGGCTTCTGGTCAGCGGCGGCGTCGACATCAAACGGATCGAGATCGAGGGCCGGGCGGATACCGAGCCGCTCGCTTCGAACGACACGGCCGAAGGACGGGCGGCGAACCGCAGGGTCGAGGTCCTGCTGTTCAAGGGGCGCTGAAGGCGGTGCTGCGATTTCTGAAGACACTGCTCTCCGTACTCATCGCGCGCTGGTTCCTCAGCCTCGTGGGCCTTGTGATCCTCGCCCTGGTCGTCTGGTATTTCGGCGCGCTGCTCGCGCTTGCCGACTGGCGCCCGCTCGAGAGCGAGCTCTCGCGCCTGGTCACGATCCTCGTCCTGACCTTCATCTGGGGTGCTGGCAACCTCCTCGCCCAGCGCCGGGCGCGCCGGGCGAACGAGGCGTTCGTCAGCGAGCTTGCCAAGGCGCCGCCCCTGCCGGGGCCGGCCGACGAGGAGATCAAGGAGGTTTCCGAGCGCTTCAATGCGGCGCTTGCCGAGCTGAAGAAACGCCGCCTGCACGGCCGCCGCTACCTCGCCGAGCTGCCCTGGTACCTGATGATCGGGCCGCCCGGCTCGGGCAAGACGACGGCCCTGCTGCAGTCCGGCCTGCGTTTCCCGCTCGCCGAGGGGAACCAGGGACGCGAGCTCCGCGGCGTCGGCGGCACCCGCAACTGCGACTGGTTCTTCACCGAAGAAGCGGTCCTGATCGACACCGCTGGCCGCTACACGACCCAGGAAAGCCATGCCGAGGCGGACCGGGCGGCCTGGCAGGGGTTTCTCGATCTTTTGGCAAAGCACCGGCGACGGCAGCCGATCAGCGGTGTGCTGATCGCGTTCCCGGCCGACGATCTGCTGCGCGCCGATCCGGCACTGCTGGCCCAGCACGCCCGCGCCATCCGCAACCGGCTCGACGAGATCACCGGCACGCTCGGCCTGCGCTTTCCGGCCTATCTGCTCGTGACCAAGGGCGATCTGATCGCCGGCTTCAACGAGTTCTTCGCCGACCTCTCCGAGCGCGACCGCGAGCAGGTTCTGGGCTTCACCCTGCCGATCGATCCGGCCCAGCCCGCGCCACCGGCGCGCGGACTGCTCGAGCGGGAGCTCGACCGGCTGGTGGCGCGGCTCGAGGAGCGCGTGCTGCCCCGCCTGCACGCCGAGCGCGATCTGGAGCGGCGGGCGCTGGTGTTCCGCTTCCCCGATCAGCTCGCCGCCCTGAAATCGCGGCTGGTCGGGCTCGCCGAGCAGATCTTCTACGAGAGCAGCTTCGCGGCGCCGGTCCTGTTGCGCGGCCTGTACGTCACGAGCGGGACCCAGGAAGGGACGCCGATCGACCGGCTGATGCAGGCGATGGCCGCGAGCTTCGGGGTCGAGCAGACGCCGCCGCCGGTCAGCCGCGGCAATCGCAGCTTCTTCCTCACCCGGCTGCTGCGCGAGGTGGTGTTCGCCGAGGCCGGACTGGCCGCGCGCGACTCGGCCCGCGAGCGGCGGGAGCGCTGGCTCGAGCGCGTCGCCTGGGCGCTCGCCGGCCTCGTGCTGCTCGGGGCTGCGCTCGCCTGGGGTGCGGGCTTCCTGCAGAGCCGCAATGAAGCGGTCGCGCTCAGCATGGCGCTGCAGCAGGCGCGTCTCGAGATGGAGCCGGTGGCGAAAAATCAGCTGACCCCAGCGGATGTCGCCTCGGCGCCGGTCCTGCGCGCGCTCGATCTGCTGCACGGTCTGCCCGTACACTCCGGGTCACCCGTCGTCCTGCGCCTTGGCCTGTCGGCCGGGAGTGCCCTGAACGGCGCCGCCGATGCGGCCTATCGGCGTAGCCTCGAACGCATATTCCTGCCCCGACTCGCGTTGCGCCTCGAGGAGGATCTGTGGGGGCGGATCGGCGATCCCGAGTACGTGCTGCAGGGGCTTAAGGTCTATTTGATGCTGATCGGCCGGGCCGAGCTCGATCGGGACCTGATCGAAACCTGGTTTCGCGTCGTCGACCGGCCCGAGGCGGAGGGGCTGACGCCGGAGGACGCGGAGCGGCTGGCCCAGCATCGGGCCGCGCTGCTCGATCTGTTGCCCGAGATTGTCGATCGTCCCGAGCCGGACTCGGCGCTGGTCGCCCAGGCCCAGAAGACGCTTGCGAGCATCCCGCTCGCGCGCCGCGCCTACGACGCGCTGCTGAACCTGCCCGAGGTGCGCGGGCTGCCGCCCTGGAATCCGGCCGAGCACGGCGGACCCAACGCGCTCCGGGTGCTGACCCGGCCCTCGGGCAAGCCGCTCGGCGAGGGCATTGCCGGCATCTACACATTTGAGGGCTTCCACGAGCACGTGCTGCCGCGTCTCAAGGACGTCGCAGCGGCGACCGCGGTCGAGAACTGGGTCCTGGACGCCGGCGCGCCGAGCGAGCGCAGCCAGGCGGAGATCGAGCAGCTCCAGGCCGACGTCTTGAAGCTCTACTACGACGACTACATTGCCGTCTGGGAGCAACTGCTCGCGGACGTGACCCTGGCGCCCTTCACCGATCTGCGCTCGGCGGTCGACGGCCTGAAGGATCTCTCCGGACCTAGTTCGGCGCTCAAGCTCCTGCTTACCGCCATCGTCGGCGAGGTCGAGCTCACCCGGGCGCCCAAGACCAACGAGGCGCAGGAAGCCGCAGCCGACGCGGCGCTCAAGAGCGGGACCAAGCTTCTCGGCAAGACCGGAGGCGCGGCCGCGAAGCTGGCGGCGCTCGCCGGCAAGGGCCAAGCCGAGGCCGTCGTCCCCGGGGCGCCGGTCGCGGCGCGTTTCAGCTATCTGGTTGCGGTCGTTGACGGCAGCCAGGGAGCGCCGCCGGCGATCGACGACGCCATCGGCGTGCTCGGCCGGCTGTTTCAGGAGCTGCAGGCGATCACCGCGAGCCCGAACCCGGAGAAGGCGATCCTCGAGCGCGGCGGCATCGCCGGCGTGGTCAACCCGCTTGCTCAGGAAGCCAAGCGCTTGCCCCAGCCGCTCGACGGCTGGCTCGGCGGCGTGGCGCAACAGGCCTCGGCGCTGAGCGGCGGTGCGGTCGGGCGCCAGCTCAACGCGATCTGGCAGGCGGACATCCTGCCGGTCTGCACGAAGGCGCTCGTCGGGCGCTTCCCGTTCGCGCTCGAGAGCGGCGTGGACGTGAGCCTCGCCGACTTCGGCCGCCTGTTCGGGCCGGGCGCCCTGATCGACGGCTTCGTCAACGCCAACCTGCAGCAGCTGGTCGACACCGCCCGCCGGCCCTGGCGCTGGCGGGCCGATCTCGAGCTCTCGAATGCGGCGCTCGCGCAGCTCGAGCGGGCGCGGCGCATCCGCGACGGCATGTTCGCAGGCGGCGCCAATCCGCAGGCGAACTTCACGCTGCAGCCGATCGATCTCGATGCCGGCTCGGCGCGCGTGCTGCTGGATCTGAATGGCCAGCAGGTGAGCTACCGGCACGACGCGAGCCATCCCACGACGATGGTCTGGCCGGGGCAGGGGCCCAGCAACATCGTGCGGCTGGCCTTCTTCCCGGTTGCGCAGGGGGTGCCGGTGGAGCTGACCCGCGAGGGCGCCTGGTCCTGGTTCCGCCTGCTGCGGGAAGGCATGCTCGAGCCGAGCGATCAGCCCGATCTGTTCCACCTGACGCTGTCGGCCGGCGGCCACTGGGCGCGCTTCGAGCTGCACGCCGGGAGCGTCTACAATCCCTTCGATCTGGCCCTGCTGGGGGGGTTCCAATGTCCGGCCCGGATGTGAGCCCGCAGCCGGGCCTGTTCGGCAAGTTGCCGGGCTTTGGCGACTTCCTGCGCCGCGGCCTGCCGCACGACTTCACCAGGGCCTGGGACGCCTGGCTCCAGGACGGGCTGCGCGCGAGCCAGGGAGCGCTGGGCGAGGCCTGGCTGGAGGTCTATCTGACGAGCCCGCTCTGGCATTATGCGCTCGCTCCCGGCGCCTGCGGGCCGGAGCCGATCGCGGGCGTCCTGATGCCGAGCGTCGACCGGGTGGCGCGCTCGTTCCCTTTCACGCTCGCCTGCCCGCTGCCGGCCGACACGGCCCTGTTCGCGCTGAGGCGGGCTGCCGCCGGCTGGTACGCAGGCGCGGAAGAGCTCGCCCGGGCGGCGCTCGAGGCGGATGGCGACCTCGACCGGCTGCTCGCGGATCTCGAGCGTCTGGGCGCGCCGCCGCCGGCCCCCACCCATACGCGCGCCGATCTGGAGCGGGGCCTCGTCGTCCCGCTCGCGGGCGAAGCGGCCGAGACGGCGCTCCTCGGCCGGCTCGCGGACCCGATCCCGGCCGTAAGCCTCTGGTGGACCGAGGGCTCCGTGCGGGTGCCACCGGTGCTGCTCGCCGCGGCGGGGCTGCCGCGCCCGGACGCGTTTGCGGCGTTGCTCGATGGCGACTTCGGCGGCCGCGGCCTGATCGAGGTCGCCGCATGAGCGCCCTGGTGCTCCGATCGACCGCGCTGAGCCACGTCGGCCACATCCGCGAGGTGAACGAGGACAGCTTCCTCGAGCGCCCCGACCTCGGTCTGTGGGCGATCGCGGACGGCATGGGCGGGCATGAGTTCGGCGAGCATGCGAGCCGGCTCATCACCGCGCGGCTCGGGGAGCTGCCGGCGCCGCCGGATGCGCCCACGCTCGCCCGCAGCGTCCAGGCGGCGCTCGGCCGCTGCCACGACGAGCTGCGGCGCTTCGCCGGCCCGGACCGGATCTGCGGTAGCACGGTCGTGGCGCTGCTCGTGTTCGACGGCCACTTCGCGGGCCTGTGGGTCGGCGACAGCCGGCTCTACCGCCTGCGCGCCGGCCGCCTCGAGCAGCTGAGCCGCGACCACAGCCTGGTGCAGGAGCTGATCGAGCGGGGCGAGCTGTCCGAGGACGCCGCCCGCCGCCATCCGCTGCGCCACCAGATGACTCGCGCGGTCGGCGTCGGCGACCGGCTCGAGGTCGGGGTCGTCCAGGACCGGCTGGCCGCGGGCGACCTGTACCTCTTGTGCAGCGACGGCCTCACCGGCGAGCTCGAGGACGCCGAGATCGAGGCGACGCTGCGCGCGGCCGCGCCGGAGGCGGCCGCCGAGGACCTCCTCGCCCGGGCGCTGGCGAGCGAAGCGCGCGACAACCTGACCTTGATCCTCGTGCGCTGCGAGCAGCAGGGCCCCGAGCCCGGCTCGACCCTGCCGCGCGGATCGCCGGGCTAGGAGCGGCGACGATGGAGCTGCTCAATGCGACCAGGATGCAGGCCGCCTACACGATGGGCACCGAGCCCTCGGCGCGCGAGCACCTGGTGGTCGCGATCAAGGGTACCTTTGCCTTCCCCGAACGCGACGGCGAGCCCTGCGCGCTGGCGGAGGAGCAGGCGCCGCTGATCATGGCCGACGAGTTCTTCGGCGCGCCCGGCTACTCCTCGCCCCGCTACGAGGTCGACTTCGCGCTGACCAAGCCAAGGTGCGACATCCTCCTCAACGCGACCGCCTACGCGCCGGGCGGCCGGCCGGCGACG
>DATAOG010000583.1:0-7355 GCA_036265855.1 Geminicoccaceae bacterium
CCCTCCGAACGCTATGCAGTGCACGGCGAGACGACCGGTACTTACAAGGTTTTCCGGCACGATGGCCAAGTGTACTTGCAGATCAACACCTATGGATCACAATTCCGCCAAGATCGAACTCACCCCACTCAAACGCTCCAATTCGGGCCGGAGGCGCTAAATCAGCTCCAGAACATACTGGAGCATGAGCTAGATTCGCGCCCGAACCAGGGACCGACTCCGTCTCGCCGGATTCCTATCTTCAACTGGTAACGGCGGGCCAAGCGCCCGGTCTTGTTCCCCCGCTTTCGCCTTCTCTGCCAGAGTGCCTCCATCTCGGGCAGCGAGGCGGCGTCGGGGCTGCAGCCTTCGGCGCGGAAACCTGTCTCGATGGAGCTGAGACGGCGCTCGAATTTAGCGTTGGTCCGGCGGAGCGCCGCCTCGGCGTCGACCTCGAGGTGGCACGCGATGTTGACCACCGCGAGCAGGACATCGCCGATCTCGTCGACCACGCGCTCCGGCGTGCGGCCGCACTGCAGCTCCGCGCGGAGATCGGCGATGTCCCCTGTTACCGGTGACGCCAGTCAACGGCAACGGCTGCGGCCGGTTCCCGTCAGCAGGTGAGCACGACCTTGCCCCGGACGTGCTGCTTTTCCAGATGGTCCTGGGCTGTCGCGGCCTCGGCCATCGGAAAGGTCGTGTCGACCACCGGGCGGACCTTCCGCTGCTCGATCAGCCGCGCGATCTCGGCCAGCTGAGCGCCGTCGGGCCGGGCGGTGTAGCGCAGAGCGCGGACGCGTCGGCGGACGGCCTCCTCCTGGGACGGCTCAGTCAGCGTCGAGACCAGGCAGCCGCCTTGCTTGAGAACCGACCAGGAGCGCTCCTGGGTCTGCCCGGCGATCAGGTCGTAAACGAGGTCGATGTCGCGGGCGACGTCCTCGAAGCGCTCGACCTTATAGTCGATCACCCGGTCGGCGCCGAGCTCGCGGGCGAAATCGGCGTCCTGGCCGGAGACCGTGGCGAGCACGGTCGCGCCGATCGCGTGCGCGAACTGCACCGCGAAATGGCCGACGCCGCCCGCGCCGCCATGGATCAGTACGTGCCGGCCGGCCTTGAGGCCGCCGTGCTCGAACAGTCCCTGCCAGGCGGTGAGCGCCGCGAGCGGCACTGCCGCCGCCTGCACGTAGTCCTGCCCTTGCGGGGCCGGCGCGGTGCCTGCCGCCTTGGCCGCGACGAACTCCGCAAAGGCGCCGCGCTCGGGCGGCAGCATGCCGTAGACCACCATTCCTTGCCGGAAACCGTCGACGCCTTTTCCAAGCGCCTCGACCGTGCCGGCAAAGTCCCGCCCCTGGGTGATCGGCAGCATCTCCTGCCTGACCGGCGGATACTGGCCGCGGCGGATCTTGTAATCGACCGGGATGACGCTCGCGGCGCGCACCCGGACCAAAATCTCGCCGTCGCCGGCGACGGGCGTTTCGATCTCATCGACCTGCACCACGTCGGCTTCGCCGAAGCGGTGAATGCGGACCGCCTTCATCGTGGCCATGGCTGATCTCCGCGGTGGGTCCTGCCGGTTGCCAACGACAGCGGAGCGCTTGCGTTCCGCGCTCTTTTTGCCGGCCGGAGGCCGGAGCGAAATCGCCGCCGAGCGTTTTTGAGGAGCAGGCCCCGGAACAGCATCGACCTGTTGAGGAGTCGAAGCCATCAACCCGCATTTCGAGCAATGAGGTCGTGATCGGCGGCCGCGATGGTCTACCGGCGCTCGATCGTCGCCTGTGAGGCGAGGTCGCCTGGCGGCCACGGGTCATGCTCGTGCACCGCCTTTGGCCTCTCCGGCCGTTACATGCTGCCGCTCGCCGCCTGCCTCGCCGAGACACCTACCGGGTGTTCCTGCCCGACCTGCCCGGGTTCGGCGACAGCAGCCATCCGCACGAGGTGCTCGACGTCGGCGTTCTGGCCGATGCGCTCGCGGCCTGGCTGGACGCGATGGATCTCCCCCGCGTGGCGCTGCTCGGCAACTCCTTCGGCTGCCAGATCATCGTTGATCTCGCGGCCCGCCACCCCGACCGCCTGGACCTGCCGAAGGGCACCCGGGAGCTCGTGCTGTTTTTCGAGAACGTGACGCCCCAGACCAAGGAGCCGTTCCTGCAGTGGCTGCTCTACGGCCTCCCGGCAGACCTCGACGGCCTTCCCGAAGGTTTCAAGCACAAGCGCGAGCCGGCGGGCAGGCCGCATTGCGACAGGCGCGAACGCGCTCGGCAACGTCGGCTACGACGGTCCGCTCTGGTCAGTCGGTCGCAGGGTGCCCTGCCGGTTCCGCCGGTGCTCGCCCGACCGGCAACTCGATCTCCCGCCCGGCGCGGACCAGGAGATGGTCACCGAGGCGATTTCCGGCCGCGCGCTCGACAAGGCGGAGCTCAGCGTGATACACGAGCGCGAAAACATGGCCGCCGGGGCGGCGCCGGGCCCGCGGCCTCAGATCCTGAAACGAGTTGCCCGCCCGGCCGCGAGCTACTCGCGCCGTGGCTTCAGCTCCAGGACGAGACCGGTCGTGCCGAGCGGCACCGGCCCCGGCGTGCGCGCGCCGAGCTCGCCCGGCGCCACCTTCAACGGGTCGCCGTCCCGGTCCGTGAATACCTCGACGACGTAGTCCGTGAACTTGGGCTGCCCGCTCATGTCGGTCGACGGCGTCAACGTGAACTCGAGCGGCAGGCTGAACTTGTCGATCGTCCGGTACTGAGCGTCCAGCTCGGCGCCGGCGCCCGGATGGAACAGTTTGATCACGAGGCGATCGCCAGCCGCGATCTGGCCAGCGAGCCCGGGAGCGACCCGAATCGTCCCCTCGATTGCCCCGGCCGCCCCTTGGGTGGACGGCGCGAGCGCCGCCAGGGCAATGCAGACGGCCAGCCGCAGCCCGAATGATCTCGTGCCCAAGTGCTGGTTCGACCGACCCGACATCTGCTGCAGGCCCCATGGGGCGGCTTGCCCCGCTGTAGAGGAGATCGGCGGCGGCGTCCAGGGGGCCTTCCGCGCGCGCTGAGCGAAGGAGGATGGCGGCGCCAGCAGGTGCCGCGCGCCTCGAAATCTGTGGCATTCCCCGCGCATTTGGCCTAAGAAGCCTTGGCATGCATCGGATGGTGCATGCCCGACAACCAGGGAGGATCCTGATGCAGTGGCGTACGCCCAAGATCGTTGAGATCGCCTGCGGCTGCGAAATCAACGCCTATTTCCCAGCGGACCTCTGAGTCGGCGGCCGCGCCGGCGGCCGCGCGCCTTGGGCAGTGATGCGCATCATTGTTCTGGGCGCCGCCGCCGGCGGCGGTTTTCCACAATGGAACAGCGCCTGTCCGGTCGGAGAGCGGGCTTGGCGCGTTGATCCGGCCGCCCGCTGGCGGACACAGTGCTCGGTTGCGATCAGCGCCGACGGCGAAAGCTGGGCGCTCCTAAACGCCAGTCCCGATCTTCGCCAGCAGATCCTGGCGACGCCTGCCTTGCACCCCAAATCGGGGCCGCGGCACAGCCCGATCCGGTCGGTCGTGCTGACCAACGGTGATGTCGACCATGTCGCGGGCCTGCTCAGCCTGCGCGAGAGCCAGCCGTTCGACCTGTTCGCGACCGGCGCGATCCTGGACGTGCTCGCCCGCAATCCGATCTTCGACGTGCTGAGCCCGAGCTACGTCACGAGGCACCCACTCACCCTCGAGCAGCCGGCGGAGATCCTGCCGGGGCTGCATGCGGTGCCGTTCGCGGTGCCGGGCAAGATAGCCCTCTATCTCGAAGATGAGGGTCTGAACGTCGGCGCCGAGACCGAGGACACGATCGGGCTCGAGCTGCGGAGCGATGGCGCGCGCGTGGGCTTCGTGCCCGGCTGCGCGCGGGTCACGGGCGCGCTCACGGAACGGCTGCACGGCGCCGACGTCCTGTTCTTCGATGGCACGCTCTGGAGCGACGACGAGATGATCCGAAGCCGGACCGGGATCAAGACCGGGGCGCGCATGGGGCACATCAGCGTGTCCGGCCCCGAGGGCTCGCTGGCTGCGCTCCGGGGTCTCTCGCTCGGCCGCAGGATCTATCTGCACGTCAACAACACCAACCCGATGCTGCTCGAGGATTCCCCGGAGCGGGCCCGGGTCACGGCCGCCGGCTGGGAGGTCGCCTATGACGGCATGGAGATCGACCTGTGAGCGAGATCCTGAGCCCGGCCGGTCTGGAGGCGGCGCTCCGCCGGATCGGCGAGGAGCGCTACCACTGGAACCACCCTTTCCACATCGCGATGAAGAACGGCGAGCTGACCAAGCCGCAGGTCCAGGCCTGGGCGCTCAACCGCTATTATTACCAGGCGCAGATCCCGATCAAGGACGCGGCCCTGCTCGCGCGGCTTGAGAGTCCGGCGTTGCGCCGCGCCTGGCGCCAGCGGATCATCGACCACGATGGCGAGCGCGAGGGCGAGGGCGGCATCGAGCGCTGGCTGAAGCTGACCGATGGCCTGGGCCTGGACCGCCCCTACGTGATCTCGACCAGGGGGCTCCTGCCGGCGACCCGGTTCGCGGTCCAGGCGTACGTGCAGTTCGTGCGCGACCGCTCGCTGCTCGAGGCGATCGCGTCGTCTTTGACCGAGATGTTCTCGCCCAAAATCATCGCCGACCGGGTTTCCGGGATGCTCGCGAGCTATGATTTCGTCAGCCGCGAGACGCTCGCCTATTTCGAGAAGCGGCTGAGCCAGGCGCCGCGCGATGCCGATTTCGCACTCGACTACGTCAAGCGCGAGGCCAAGCGCCCGGACCAGCAGGCGGCGGTGCTGGACGCGCTTCGCTTCAAGTGCGACGTGCTCTGGGCTCAGCTTGACGCGCTCGAGCACGCCTACGTCACGCCGGGCCGGATCCCGCCCGGCGCATTCGATCCGGCGGCCTCCTGAGAGGCGCGCGATCCAAGATGGCGGACGAGCGGGGAGAGCGCATGAGCGGCCGGGTCGAGGTCCGGGCCGAGCTGGTGCCGGCGTTACCCCGCGGCGTCAAGCTGCGCTTCGATCAGGCCCGCAACGCCTGGGTCCTGCTCGCGCCGGAGCGGGTGCTGATGCCCGACCCGATCGCGGTCGAGATCCTCCAGCGCTGCGATGGCAAGCGGAGCGTTGCCTCGGTGATCGACGATCTCGCCGCGACCTTCACCTCCGAGCGCGCCCAGATCGAGACCGATGTTGTGGCCTTCCTGCAGGACCTCGCCGACAAGGGCATGCTGGTCCTCGACCGCGCGTAGCCTCACCGGCCGGGCTCCGGCCGCCTCGATTGCTCTTAGGCGACCCGGGCCGGAGAGAGCGTCCGGTTGCGCCCTTTGCGGATCGCTCCCGCTTCGCCCGTGCGCCGGGCCTCACGCGGACCGTCGGCTGCCAGGCCGGCGACCCGCTCCGTGCTGCCGCGCGCGTCAAGGATTTCGTCGAACTTCGGCGAGCCTGCGGCTCTGCCGCTCTGTCAATCCCGCCAGCTCGATTTGAAGTGGCGAGGATTCCCACGGTCGCATGGACCACCCGCAGGAAGGATTGAGGTGCGATCGTCAAGGCTTCGTAAACGGCCGCTCGCTGCCGAGGCAGGCGGCGGCCGCTGGAGCGCACGGGCGGTCAGCGTTCCGTTTGTCCGAGAAGCTGCGCCTGGGGAAGAGGTGCCGCCGGGTCGACCTGCGCTCTGGGGTTCGCGTCGGGACCGATCGCGGATGGCGCGCTGGCGCCGGCCGCGGCCTGGTGCGTCGCGATCACGAACCGGCCGAACTCGACGAAGTCCGATGCCCGCGGCGAGGAGCTCCGCCAGACGAGCCCGATCGTGCGGAACGGCGCCGGCGCCGTGAACGGCACGACCCGCAGGCGCGAATGGGCGCCGGCCTCGAGCGACAGGGCGAGGCTCGGCAGGATCGTGCCGCCGTAGCCGTTGACCACCATCTGGACCACGGTCGCGAGGCTGCTCGCCCGGAAGTCGTCGGCCTGCTCGGCGCCCGCCGCATGGCAGAGGCTCAGCGCCTGATCGCGCAGGCAGTGCCCCTCCTCCAGCAGCAGCAGCCGCTCAGCGGCCAGATCCTTCTGATCGACCGTGGTCCGGCCGGCGAGCGGATGATCCCCGGCGACCGCGAGGTTGAAGGTGTCGTCGAACAGCGGCCGAGTGGCGACGGCGTCCCGCCCGACCGGCAGGGCCACGATCAGCAGATCGAGCTCACCCGCGAGCAGCGCGTCCAGCAGCTGCTCGGTCTGACTCTCGCGCAGCGAGAGCCGCAGGTCGGGGTAGGTGGCGTGCAGCCTCGGCAGCACCTGCGGCAGCAGATAAGGGCCGATCGTCGGAATGACTCCGAGCCGGAGCGGCCCGGCGAGCATCCGGTCGCGATGGCGCGCGAGATCGGTCAGATCCTGGACCGCGAGCAGGATCTCGCGCGCCCGCCCTGCGACTTCCTCGCCGGCAGCGGTCAGGAACACGCCGCTCGCGGTCCGCTCGACCAGGATCACGCCGAGCAGCGCCTCGAGCTCCCGGACCTGCATGCTCATCGCCGGCTGGGTGACCTGGCAGCGGTCGGCGGCGCGGCCGAAGTGCAGCGTCTCGGCGAGCGCTGCGAAATAGCGGAGCTGCTTCAGCGTCGGCACCATCCTCCGGGCCCATTCCTGGAGCACTGCCGAGCGGGCGGCGCGCGCCCGCCTGAATCTCTGATTGTCTGAGCGCGGGCCGAGCCGCGCGGAGTGAGGCCTGAGCTCGGGACGGCCGCTGCTAGAACCGGCATTGCGTCTGAGGCTGGTCGACGCCAAGGGTGTCGAGAGTGGTGGTCGGATGCAGGAACTGCTCGAACGGCGCGACCGCGATCTCGGCGTCGCTCGTGTGCAGCACGATCGGCTGGCGCAGTTGGTTGTCCCAGGCCCGAAAGCTGCCGGGCACGCCCTTGTACATGTCGAACCGGAGCTCGTTGCCTTTCAGGTATGCCTCGACCCGCGCAAAATCAGCCGAACCGGTCCGGGCAATCGCCTCGATCACCACCCGCAGGCCGGCCCAGGCGGCCCAGTCGTAGCCCGTCATCCGCCGCTTGGCCTCGTGCTCGAAGCGCTGGTTGAGCTGCGCTTGGCCATAACGCTCGGAGGCCCAATGCCAGGCGTCGGGGACCAGTCCGACGCTCCCGACGACCGGCCGCGGCAGCGCCACCTGATAGGGGAAATAGCGCCCGAAGTCGCCGACCGTATCGGCGACCACGACGGCGTCATAGTCGGGCCCCGAGGTCAGAAGCGCGATGTTGTTCTGCTCGCGCTGGCGGGGATCCTTGGTCGGCACGAACTCGCGGGTCTCGACGATCTTGGCACCGAAGCGCGTGAACGAGCGCGCGTAGGCGTCGGCGAGCGCCTGATCCCCGGGCAGCGG
>DATAOG010000584.1:0-2628 GCA_036265855.1 Geminicoccaceae bacterium
CGGCCGCTACCTGATCGAGCGGTACCGGCTGCACCGGGGCGCCGAGGGCAGCCCGATCCGCGAGACGGCCGGCGGCGGCCCGCTCGAGGCGCCGATCGACGTGCCCTCGATCTTCGCCTCGTTCCTGCTGCTGGCGCTGGCGATCGGGGTCGGCGACCAGATCAACTGGTTGATCGCTCTGCTCGGCCTCAAGCTGCCGGCGTTCGTCACCGCGATCTTCGCCGGCATCCTGATCGGCAATCTCGGACCCCCACTGCTGCCGCGCCTGAACTGGCCGATCGGCAGCCCCGCCATGAGCCTGCTCAGCGAGCTCGCTTTGAACCTGTTCCTGACGCGCGCGCTGATGTCGCTCGAGCTCTGGACGCTGTCCGCGGTCGCCGGGCCGCTCCTTCTGGTGCTCACGCTCCAGGTCCTGGCCATGATCCTGGTCTGCCGCTTTCTCGTGTTTCCGATGCTCGGGCGCGACTACGACGCCGCGGTGATCGGCGCGGGCTTCATCGGCCTCTCGCTCGGCGCCACGCCGACCGCGGTCGCGAACATGTCGGCGCTGACTCATCGCTACGGCGCCTCGCCCAAGGCGTTCCTGGTCGTGCCGCTGGTCGGCGCCTTCTTCGTCGACCTTCTGAACGCGGTCGTGATCAGCGTCGGCTACCGTCTGCTCGCGCCCTGACCCAGGCGGCTCCCGGCAGCGCCAAAAAGGCTCGGCCGTCGCATCGCGCCATTATTGGGCTCGTCTCTCGCTGTCCAGGCTGCGCAAGAACGCGAAGCTCGACCTCGGCCCCATCGGCTCTGGAGACCCGAGCCGATCGCGACGGGCTGACGGTCGACGAATCCGAGTTGACCGGCGGGAGCCGGCCCGTCACGAAGTGGGCCGCAGCGCTCAGGAACGAGACGTTGCGCTCCCAGAGTGCCGCAATCTCGTCTGCAAGGGGACGACGGTCGCCGGCAGCAACGGCCGGGGTCGCAAACAGCTTCTCGACCGATCTCCGGCCCGATCGGGAACGCCTCTCGGGCGGTTTTCGTAGATCGCTGCAGTCGAAGTTGGAGCTGTGGTCCGATCGTAGTCGCCTTGCTAGGCTCCCCCGGCTTAGGCACTTGGTCCCGATGAGCTCTGGAGCGCGAGCTGACATGATCCAGCCCGAGAAGACCGGCCTCGGCCGGGGTCTGACCCACTACGGCGATCCCGACTTCGCGCTTTACCTCCGGCGCTCGTTCGCCCGCTCGATGGGCTATGGCGAGGCGCTGCTGAGCCGCCCGGTGATCGGGATCGCGAACACCGCAAGCGGCTTCAACAACTGCCATCGCGGCGTGCCGGAGCTGGTCGAGGCGGCCAAGCGCGGCGTCCTCGCGGCCGGCGGCCTGCCGCTCGAGTTCCCGGTGATCTCGCTCGGCGAGCCGTTCCTGCACCCGACCAGCCTGATGTTCCGGAACCTGATGAGCATGGACACGGAAGAGATGGTCCGTGCCCAGCCGATGGACGCGGTGGTCCTGATCGGCGGCTGCGACAAGACCGTGCCGGCGCTTCTGATGGGCGCGCTCTCGGCCGACAAGCCCGCGATCCTGGTCGTGACCGGGCCGATGATGACCAGCCGGCACGGCGAGGAGCGCCTCGGCGCCTGCACCGACTGCCGGCGATTCTGGGCGCAGTACCGGGCGGGCGCGATCGACGCCCGGGAGATCGCCGAGATCGAGACCCGGCTTGCGACCACCGCCGGCACCTGCATGGTCATGGGCACCGCGAGCACGATGGCCTGTCTTGCCGAGGCGCTCGGCATGATGCTGCCCGGCACCGCCGCGATCCCGGCGGTCCACGCCGACCGGCTCCGCGCCGCCGAAGCGAGCGGCATGCGCGCCGTCGCGATGGCCAAGTCCGGGCCGCGGCCGTCGGAGGTCGTGACCGCTGCGGCGATCGACAACGCGCTCCGGGTCCTCCTGGCGCTCGGCGGCTCGACCAATGGCATCCTGCACCTCGCGGCAATCGCGGGGCGCACCGGGGTCGCGGTCGAGCTCGAGCGTCTCAACGCGCTCTCCGATGAGACGCCGGTCCTGGTCGACCTGAAGCCGACCGGGCCGCACTACATGGAGGACTTCTTCCATGCCGGCGGGCTGGGGGCGGTGCTGCGCGAGCTCCGGCCCTCGCTGCACCTCGAGACCCGAAACGTCGCCGGTCAGAGCCTCGGCGAGCGCTTGGCGGGCGAGCCCGCCTACGTCGATCGGAACGTGGTCCGTCCGCTGGCCGAGCCGATTTCGGAGGTCGGCGGCCTCATCGCGCTGTTCGGCTCGCTCGCACCCGAAGGCGCGATCCTGAAGCGCTCGGCCGCCGATCCGCGCCTGTTCGAGCACGAGGGCCGGGCGGTGGTGTTCGAGAGCCTGGAGGCTCTCTCGGCGCGAATCGACGACCCGGCCCTCGAGGTCGCGCAAGGCGATGTCCTGGTCCTCCAGAACGCCGGCCCGCGCAGTGGCACGGGCATGCCCGAGGCGGGCTACCTGCCGATCCCCGGCCGACTCGCGCGCGCGGGCGTCAAGGACATGATCCGGATCTCGGACGCGCGCATGAGCGGCACTGCGTTTGGCACGATCGTCCTGCACGTGACCCCGGAGGCGGCGACCGGCGGCCCGCTCGGTCTG
>DATAOG010000585.1:0-7982 GCA_036265855.1 Geminicoccaceae bacterium
CGGTACCAGGCACCGACTGCCGGCAGGAACCACGGTCTGGCGCGGTAGAAGGGACGGGTCGGGAAGTCCTGGGTGTCGAACGGGCAGGGATGCCCGGCTCGGCCGAGCAGCTTGAGCGCGATCTGGTGGCCTAGATAGCTCGCCATCGCGACCCCGCTGCCATTGCAGCCCATCGCGAAATGGACGCCCGCGACCGGCTCGCCGGTGAGCACGCCCATGTGCGGCAGGCGGTCGAAGGTGAAGGCGACCTTGCCCTTCCAGCTGTGGCTTATGCGCCGGCCGGCGAGCTCGGGCCAGACCCGGATCAGCCGTCGGTAGAGCCCCTGCGCGCTTTGCCGCTCGTCGACGTCGGCGAGGCTGACCCGGCCGCCGAACAGCACCCGCCGGCGGTCCGGCGACAGTCGGAAGTAGGACAGGAGCCGCCGGCCGTCGACGAACATCCGCCCGTTCGGGCTGAGCCGGCGGGTGAGCGCGAGCGGCAGTTCCTCGGTCGCGATGATGTAGCTTGAGACCGGGATCACCCGTCGCTGCAGCCCGGGCGTGAGCGGACCGGTGTAGCCGTTGGTGGCGACGATCACATCGGCGCTCCGCACCGGTCCGCGCTCGGTCGCGAGCGCGAACCCGCCCGCCTCGCGCCCGATTCGGCGCACGGCCGCACTCGCGTACAGCAGGGCGCCGGCCGCCCGTGCCGCGGTCGCAAGCCCGCGCAGGAAGCGCACCGGATGCAATGCGCCCGCGGGCTCGATCAGGACGCCGCCGTGACAGCAGTCGGTGCCGATCTCCTCGCGCTGGCGCGCCCGGGGCACGATCCGGACGCCCTCGGCACGCGCGCCCAGCGCGGCGATCTGCCGCTCGTAGGCGCGCAGTTGCCCGGGGTGGCTGGCGAGCAGGAAGCGGCCGCTGCGCTCGTAGCCGGCATCCAGCCGCTCGCGGGCGATCAGCTGCTCGAGAAACTCGAACGAGGCGCGCGCGCCATCCAGCAGAGCCTCGGCGCGGCGCGCGCCGAGCCTTCGGCCGAGACCGTGCCAGTCGAGCCTGACCGCGCCGCCGACCATGCCGCCGTTGCGCGAGCTCGCGCCGGCGCCGAGGGGGCCCGCGTCCAGCACCGCGACCCGGACGCCGGCCCGCGCCAGCTCAAGCGCCGCGCAGAGGCCGCAATAGCCGCCGCCGATGACCGCGACCTCGACCCGCTCGGGCAGCGGCCGGTCATCGGCCGGCTCGGGCGGCGCGTCCTGCCACCAGAATGGCTCGATCGTGGCCCCGGCCATCAGGGGATCGGCAGGCAGCGACGTCAATGGTCCGGTCCGAGGGACGCCATCCTCGGTGCGGCCGGGGGGCGTGAGGCGACCTCGTAGAACAGTTTGCGCTTGAGCGCGTCGAGAAAATCCCCCTGGCGCTCGACCGAGAGGACGAACCCGTTGACCACGTCGCTGCTGTAGTAGCGGTCGATCTCCGGGGTATCGCGATTCATGATCGCCAGGCCGTTGATCTCGACCGCCCGGCTGGTCGCCGTCGCCCGCGCCTCGGCGAGCAGCGCGTGGTCGACGTTGTCGCGGCCGTCGCCCGAGACGTCGATCACGAGCCGGCCGCTCTTGCCGACGAGCAGTGCGAGCGCCGTGGTCAGCGCGCCGCCGATCCCGGTCTGGCCGCGCAATCCGTCCGGCGGCTTGCGCTGATAGGCGCGCGCGGCGCTCGCCGGATCGGTCCAATCCACGACGATTTCGGGACGGGTGTCGAACTCGACGATCGCCACCCTTGCCGGGCCGAGCGCGCTGATCACGTCGGCGTCCGAGAGCAGGTGGATGTAGGCGTTGCGCTGCAGCGCGAGTTCGCGCTCATCGACCGACTTGGAGCGGTCGACCACCAGGACCAGCCAGTCGACCGCGGCGCAGGGTCGGATAGTGCCGACCCAGAGCACGCCGGCGGCGAGCAGGCAGATGACGCGGCGCGCCCACCACCGGCGCCTCAGCAGCGCTTCCGGACCGGCCATGGAGTCTCCCGAATGTCCTTTTAGCCTCGCCGCCGAGCGAGCCGCACGAGACCGGCAATCCTGCCGGAATCCGGCCCGCCCGGCAACTCGGCGCGTCGCCCGCCGCGCCAATCCGGCTTGCGACCTTTGGCGGCCTGTCGGAATGACCGTGCCGACCAGATGTTCAACCGGGGAATGCCGGCGTCTGGCCGACCCTTGCGCCTGCGCCAGACATCAGGCAAACAGCCGGCACGTCAAGGAGCGCCAAATGTATCGCCGTCGTGACCTGATCATCGGCGCCGGCGCGCTGGCCGCGGCCGGCGCGCTCCGGGCGCCCGCGGCCCGAAGCCAGGACCTGGAGCTGGGTCCACCCTGGCCGTTCGATTTCGACTGGCTGCAGGGCGAGGCCAAGCGGCTTGCCGAACGCGCCTACGAGGCGCCGGTGATCCGCGCGCCCGACATCCTCGAGACGATCGACTATGATGCCTATCAGCAGATCCAGTTCAAGCCCGATCGGGCGCTCTGGGCGCAAGGCGGCGCACCGTTCCCGGTCCAGTTCTTCCACCTCGGCCGCTACTTCAAGGCGCCGGTCCGGATCTACGTGGTCCAGGGCGGCAACGCGCGCGAGATCCGCTACTCGACCGACTATTTCACCTTCGGCAAGACCGGCCTGGACAAGAGCCTGCCCGCCGACCTCGGCTTCGCCGGCTTTCGGATCATGGATGGCCAGGGCACGAAGACCGACTGGCTGGCTTATCAGGGCGCGTCCTATTTTCGTACCTCCGGCGCGCTCGACCAGTACGGCATGTCGGCGCGCGGCCTCGCGATCGACGTCGCCATGCCCTGGCCGGAGGAGTTCCCGCGCTTCACCCAGTTCTGGCTCGAGCAGACAGAGCCCGAGAGCTCGCACATCGTGATCTACGCGCTGATGGACAGCCCGAGCGTGACCGGCGCCTATCGCTTTGACTGGGTCAAGCATGGCGGCGTGGTGGTCAGCATCCGGGCCGAGCTGTATTGCCGCAAGAACATCGCGCGGATGGGCGTCGCGCCGCTGACCAGCATGTTCTGGTTCAGCGAGACCAACCGGCACCAGGCGACCGACTGGCGCCCCGAGATCCACGACAGCGACGGCCTGGCACTGTGGACCGGCAGCGGCGAGCGGCTCTGGCGACCGCTGAACAATCCGCCAAGCGTGCGCACGAGCTCGTTTTTCGACGAGAATCCGCACGGCTTCGGGCTGCTGCAGCGCGATCGCGAATTCTACAATTACGAGGACGACGGGGTGTTCTACAACCGCCGGCCGAGCGTCTGGGTTGAGCCGCTCGCGGGCTGGGGCGCCGGCGCCGTGCAGCTGGTCGAGATCCCGACCGACGACGAGATTCACGACAACATCGCCGTCTACTGGCTGCCGAAGGCGCCGGTCCTGGCGGGCTCGCACTGGTCGTTCGCCTATCGCCTGCACTGGCTGGCGGACGAGCCCTATCCGCCCACCAATGTCGGCCTGGTGCGCGCCACCCGGCTCGGGCGCGGCGGCATCCCCGGACAGCCGCGGCCGCCCGGCTCGCGCAAGTTCGTGATCGATTTCGCGGGCGGTCCGCTCGCCGAGCTGCACAAAAGCGACAAGGTCGAGCCGGTGATCACCGCCTCGCGCGGCAAGATCGACAACGACTATGCGCTGCAGGTGGTCGGGACGAACAGCTGGCGGGCGTTCTTCGATCTCTACGCCGAGGGTCCCGATCCGGTCGAGCTGCGCTGCTTTCTCCGGCTCGGCGATCGGACGCTAACCGAGACTTGGCTCTACCAGTACATCCCGTTCGAATATCCATCGCTTTGATGAGGCTCGTGATCGGGATCGGAGCGGCAGGGCGATGCGACCGGCTGCCGACCAAGAATGGACCTTGCGCGCTACGGTGACGAGACGCATCAAGAACCGCCGCGAGCCGGCGCACCGACGTCGGAACCCGATCGCGCGGGCGCTGCGCGAAGCCGCCTTTCGGGCGCGCAAGGAGCAGAGCCGCCGGCACTACTCGCGCAAGTCCAGGCACAGACCCGAGCTCGAAACCGACCGGAGTGAGTAAGGAGACGATGCCGTTACGCCGATCTCGGCCGGGCCTCGGCCCGCCCGCCTGCATCGGGCTGGCGCTCGCGCTCGCGGCCTGCGGCTACCTGCTGCCCTCGCACAATCAGACCTTCGAGCCCGCAAAGCTGCCGGCCGGGGCCTACCGGCTCGACCCGGAGCACGCCTCGCTGCTGGTCAAGCTCGACCACTTCGGCTTTTCCCAGCTCGTCGGTCGCTTCGACCGCTTCGAGGGTTCGCTCGACTTCGACCCTGAGCGGCCCGCGGCCGCGCACCTGACGGTGCTGATCGATCCTGGCAGCATCGACTTCAACCTGCCGAAGTTCGAGCAGGACCTGCGCGGCCCCGACTGGTTCAACGTCGCGCGCTTTCCCCAGGCGCGCTTCGAGAGCCGGACGATCGCGATCACCGGCGACAAGACCGGGCGGGTGACCGGCGACCTGACGCTCCACGGCGTGACCGCGCCGGTCACCCTCGACGTCACCTTCAACGGCGGCGCGGACAGCCTGCTGACCGGGCGCTACACGCTGGGTTTCGCCGCCAGCGGCACGCTGTCCCGCTCGAGCTTCGGCCTTGGCGCCTATGCCCCCGCGGTCGGCGACCAGGTCACGCTCGAGATCCACGCCGAATTCCAGCGGACCGGCGCGACCGGCTCCCCGGCGTCCGGGTGAACAACGGGTCCCTCGACCGAAGCCATCAGGGCCGCCCGTCGCGAAAAGGACCAACGCCACGATGGCAGCCTTGACTTCCCGGGCGAAGACTCGCTGATTTGCCGCCTGCGGGGCGACCGGCTGCACGCGAAAGACGACCCCGAGGCCCAGCGAACCTCAAGCTCGAGAAGGACGGCCGTGTCGGGTGACGAGATCGAGGCAGCAAGCGCGAAACCTCGTCGCCCGGGCGTCTGGGCCACGGTGCGTTCGGTCCTCAGGGAAGGTGGCCCCGGCTTTTGCCAGTTCGCTCTGACCAACGCCTGCAATGCTAATTGCGGCTTCTGCAACTTCGCGCGCGACCGGCTGCCGAAGAGCCAGTGGCACTCGGTCGAGCGCCAGGGCGCCTTCGATGCGATCGAGATCCTGGCCCGCCATGGCATCTCTTACCTCGTCCTGACCGGGGGCGAGCCCACGCTGCACCCGGATGTGACCCCGATCATCCGCCACGCGGCCGAGCGGATGACCAAGGTGATTCTGGTCACCAACGGCGGGCTGCTGAAGCCGCATCGGATTCGGGAATTCGCCGACGCCGGGCTGTCCAGCTTCGTGATCTCGGTGGATGCCGCCTCGGCGGCCGCGCACGAGCAGAATCGGGGGCTGCCTGGCGTCTGCCAGCGGATCCGCGCCGCCAATCAGGAAATTGCGCGGCTGGGCCTGCACGCCACGGCTTCGGTGACCATGAGCCATCTGGTTGACTACGAGCAGCTGCCGCAGTTCCTGGCCGACCTCGGATTCGACTCGGTCACGTTCTCCTATCCGTTGACCTATCTTGCCTCCAATTTTCTCGGCTATTCCAAATCCGAGCTCGTCCACCACACCCGCGAGGAGCTGATCGCGACCTTCGACCGGATCAAGGCTCTGAAGAAGCGCATGCTGGTCGTCAACCCGACGCCGTCGCTCGACGAAATGCAGCGCTATCTCCGGCGCGAGCCGCAGCGGTTCCCCTGCCTCGGCGGCTATCGGTTCTTCTACCTCGACTGGCGCCTGGACCTGTGGCGGTGCCACTACTGGGAAGAGCCGATGTGCTCGATCTACGAGTTCGATGAGACGCGCCTGGTGCGCGACGGCTGCACGCGCTGCATGATCGACTGCTATCGAGACTCGAGCGCGATGCAGCATGTCGCCGTCTCGGCCCACGACGGCTGGCGGGCGATCAAGGGCGGGCGCGTCAGGGAGGCGGCACGCGCGCTGACGCGCACGGGCAACTGGGGCTCGATCAAAGCGGTGCTCGAGGAGCTGCCCTGGCTCGTCCGCTTCTAGCGGCGGCGCGCGCATGGCGCCCGCTCGCGCCCGAGCGGAATTCGCCGCCCATGCCGCTCAGCATCGGTCGCCCGGCTTGCGCGGCCGGCCGAACGCGAGCCACAGCAGTCGCCCCTCCGCGACCTGCCAGAACAGCAGGGCCGGCAGCCCCAGGACCAGGTCGCGCGCCCGCCTGACCAGCGAGGCCGCGAGCGCCACTTCCGGACCGAGGCCGAGCATGCCGCCCAGCAGCATGTAGCCGCCTTCCTGGACGCCGAGCCCGGCCGGCACCACGAACGCGGCGCTCCGGATCGCCTGGCCGAGACTCTCCAGGATCACGGCCTCGCGCAGGCCTGCCGGACTGCCCATCAGATGCAGCGCGAACCAAGCCTCGCCGGCGCCGAGCAGCCATGCGAGCAGGTGACAGACGGTGCTCGAGAACAGGCCGCGATGGTCGCGATAGATCGCGCCGATCGTGTCGTGCAGCACGGTGACCCGGCCGACCGAGACCCTGGTCGACGTCTCCGCCAAGCGCTCGAGCATGATCTCGACTAGCTTGAACAGCCCCCAGCGCTGGGCAAGCACGAAGCCCGCGAGCGCCGGCACCGCGACCGCGACCCCGATCACAATCCAATGAGCAGCTCGATCGTGGCTCGCGCTCTGCAGCAGCAGCCCGAGCCCGATCAGCGTGAACAGCAGCTGCGCCAGCAGCTCGACGGTCATGTCGGCGACCGCCCCGGCGACCGCGACCACCGCGGTCGCGCCCTCCAGCGTCAACATCCGGGCACCGACCAGCTGGCCGCCGATCTGCGCGACCGGCAGAAGATCGTTCACGCCGTCGCGGACCCAGCGTGCCCGCAGGAAGGTCGCGATCGATCCTGGCCATCTGCTGACCAGCAGCGACCGCCAGGCCTGCGCCAGCAGAGTGAGCGCGACCAGGTGGAACAGCGCGATCCAGAGGACCCCCCAGCGGATCCGGGAGAGCAGGTCCAGAATGGGCTCGAAACCCTGGTGGGCGATCAGCCCGATGGCGACCAGGAGACCGAGGACCGCCGTAAGGCCTGCGGCCAGTCTCGCGGTCACGCCGTGACCCCGCTTGGATGGCTCAGCACGCGCTCCGCACGCGTGCGGCCGGCATCATGCGCGAGCCCTTCAGGCAATTCTCCTCGGACCGCGGATCGTCATCTGCCGCTGCGAACCTACCGCGGGACGGAGGAGGAAGTCGACCCAGCGAGTACGGTATCGAGGCCAACTGCGCGCAAGGGGCTCCTGCGATCGATCACCAGCCGACCTCCAGCAAGGCGCGACTACGCCCCGGCGGGCCCGGTTGCTTGCCGAGCCGTTGCAGCGCATGATCACCGCCTTGGCAGCGATGGTTACGGAGCTTAGCTCGATGGCCACGGTCGACTGGAGCATCAAGGGGCCGCACTTCGTCAACTGCAACTGCGATTACGGCTGCCCCTGTCAGTTCAACGCGCTGCCGACCTATCGCACCTGCCTCGCGCTGGTCGCCTGGCGGATCGAGGAGGGCCGCTTCGGCGACGTGCGTCTGGACGGCCTCGTCGCGGTCAATACCTACGCCTGGCCGGGCGCGGTCCATGAGGGCGACGGCAGCATGCAGTCGATCATCGACGCGCGCGCCGATGCCCGCCAGCGTGCGGCGCTGACCGCGATCCTGCAGGGCGAGGGCGCCGAGCCAGGCGTGACCATGCTCCAGATCTATCGCTCGATGTGCAGGGTGGTGCACCCGCCGCTGTTCGCACCGATCGAGCTCGCGATCGACGTGCCCGGTCGCAGCGCGCGCCTGAACGTGGCCGATCTGATCGAGAGCACGGTCGAGCTGATCAGGAATCCGGTGACCGGCGCCGAGCACCGCGCCCGGATCGACCTGCCGCTCGGCAAGGAGTACCAACTCGCCGAGGTCGCGAGCGGCACGACCAGGGCGACCGGCGCGGTCCCCCTAAGCTTTGCCCGTCGGCACGCGCAC
>DATAOG010000586.1:0-4279 GCA_036265855.1 Geminicoccaceae bacterium
CGCGCCTCGTGCACGCCGATCGGCAGGCAGCGCTCGGTCAGCTCGAGCGCCTTTTCCGGCCCGACGCGCCTGGGCAGGGAATAGGTCCAGTACTCCGAGCCGTAGAGCCCGCCCATGCCCTGGTAGTGCGGGTTCAGCACGATCCCGTCCCGGGCCAGCACCTTGTCGGCGGCGAGCGCCAGCATGACGCCGCCGGCGCCGGCGCTGCCGTAGAGGGCGGCGATCGTGAGCCGGTCGTCGGCGGTCAGGATGACCTCGACCAGATCGTTGATCGCGTTGATGTTGCGCCAGGACTCCGCGGCCGGATCGGCCGCCGCCTCGATCAGGTTGAGGTCGATGCCGTTCGAGAAGAAGTCGCGCCCGCCGCTCAAGACGATCACCTTGGTCGGCCGCCTGCGGGCATGGCGCACGGCCTCGGCCAGCCGTTCGCAGTGATCGGTCGCCATCGCGCCGTTGTAGAAGCGGAAGTTGACGTAGCCGACCTCGTTCCGCTCCTCGTACCAGATGTCGCGGTAGGTGCGGCAGGGGCTCGCGGCATCGATCGGCAGCGCGACCTCGGGCACGCCGTCCAGCCGCTCGCCGAGAACCGCCGCCGCCGGCAGCTTGAAATGCTGGCCGGGATCGCCGCCCGCGCGCTTGAGGTGGGAGATCCAGACCGCGCCGTCGACGGCGGCGCGGCAGATCGCGCCGTGGCGCGTGGCGACGATTGCGCCGGGCCGGCCGACCAGCGAGCCCTCCCTGTGCGCGCCGTACAGGAGGACCGGCTCGCCGTCGATCTCGTCCAGGACGCCGGGGGAGCCGTCGGCGGAGCGGATCTTGCGGACGATCGTCGCCGCCGGGTCGGCCGACCAGTCGATGCGGCGCTGCTCGGGCCTGACCAGCGGCCGGTAGCGGCCGCGGACGCCCGGCCGCGAGTAGTCGAGCGGCGCCGGCACGAACAGGGCGCGCTCGAACCGCTGCACCGCGACCATCATCGCCTGCATCGCCGCGGCGGCGATCTCGTCCCGGTAGAGGCTGCTCTTGCTCGCCGGCCGCAGCCGGCAGCGCGCGCTCGCCCAGATCGGCCCCGAATCGACCTGCTCCGCCGCCTCGACCACGGTCACGCCCCAGTCAGGCTCCTGATCGAGGATCGCCCAGTCGAGCGAATTGCCGCCGCGGTCGCCGATGATGCCGGGGTGCAGGATCAGGCACGGGTATTCTTGCCACAGATCGCTCGGGATCACCTGGGCGAGCATCGGGCAGAGGATCAGATCGGGCCGGAACTGCCCGGCCGCCGCGCGCATGCCGTCCGCCCGCATCGCGGTCGCGACTCCTATGACGTGCCCGCGCGCCGCGAGGGCGACATGGGCCTGCTGCGTCAAGCTGTTGTAAGCGCTGGACAGCAATAAAATGCGCATGAGGGCTCCTCGAATCGAGCTGGGGCGCAGGACTCATGTTCGGGATAGCCGGTCGCGATCCCGGACGGCGGGCTCATGGGTCGCGCCGGATTTCGCGGCAGGGGGCGGGGAACCGCAGGGGTGTCGTCGCGTTGACCGGCGGCGCGGGCAGCGGCTCGCCGGGGTCAGCTTCCCGCGCGCTTTCAGACCGTCTGGGGCGGCGCTGGTGCGGAGCTGCGGATGAGGTTTTTTCCGGGACCGGGTGGCTGGCGCGGGATGACGAAATTCCGCACCGTGCATTTGCTGCAGACCAGCATGTGGTTCTGGCCGCTGGTCTGCGTCGGGGCGGGGCTGGGGCTGTCGATGATCAGCGTCGCGGTCGACCGCGCGTTCGACGGCGGCCTGATCCCGCGCGCGCTGACCGGCGGCCCGGATGCGGCGCTCGAGATCCTGAGCACGGTCGCGGGCTCGATGGTGAGCCTGACCGCGCTGGTGCTGACCGTGGTGCTGGTCGTGATCCAGCTCGCGATGGGCCAGTTCTCGCCGCGGATCGTCGCCGCGATCCTGCAGGACAAGCCCAGCCAGTTCGCGATCGGGACCTTCGTCGGCACGTTCGCGCACGCGATGCTGGCGCTGAGCCAGGTGAACACCGATCCCGACGCCGAGTTCGTGCCGGGCGTCGCGATCATCGTCGCGTTTCTTCTGATCATCGTCAGCATCATGGTGCTCGTGCTGTACGTGAACCACATCGGGCGGAAGCTTCGCGCCGCCTCGCTGATCGAGGCGGTCAGCGATCAGATCCGCAAGAAGCTCGACGAGCTCTATCCCGAGCAGCTGATCGAGGAGCACCCGGTCCCGGGGCTGCTGTTCGCCCCGGCATCGGGGGTGCTGCTGCACATCGATCACCGGCATCTGGTCGAGCTGGCGTCCAAGGCGGACATCGAACTGCACGTGCTGCCGGCGCTCGGCGACTTCGTTCCGGCCGGCGCGCCGCTGGTGCGGGTCAAGGGGCAGCCGAAGTCCGAGATCGGGCCGGAGGTGCTGCGCCGGATCTCGCTCGACACCGAGCGCTCGCTCGACCAGGACCTGGCCTACGGGCCGAGGCTCCTGGTCGACATCTGCGTGCGCTCGCTGGCCGAGCCGTTCGACCCGACCACGGCGGTGCAGGCGATCGACCGGCTGCACGATTTTCTGCGCCACCTGGTGCACCGGCGATTTCCGAGTGGCGAGCACCGCGATCCGGCCGGGAGCGTGCGGCTCGTGACCAGGACCCTGTCGTGGGACGACTACGTGCGGCTGTCGTTCGAGGAGATCCGCCAGCGCACCGCGGCCTCGGTGCAGGTGACGCGGCGCCTGCGCGCCTGCTTCGAGGACCTGCTGCAGTGCGCGCCGGCAGAACGGCGGCCGCCGCTCGAGCACCAGCTGCGCCTGCTCGATGCGGAGATCGATCGCCATGGCGCCGCCGAGCTCGACGGCGCGGTCTGGCGCCAGAGCGATCCGCAGGGGATCGGGGCTTCGCGCGTGCCCACGGCAGCGCAGCTGCGCCGCGGTTGACCGGCGGCGGCCGGCCCGGGCTGCAGGCGCAATTGCCCGCTGGCCATCGCGGGCGGGCGGTGGTAGTCGGGCGGTCCGGCAGGGTGATCCGGGCGGCAACGGGCGGGAGCGATGGCCAAGGACGAGAGCGGGACCGAACGCGGGCTGCTGCAGCAGCGTGCCGAGCTCGCCGACTTCGGGCTGCGCGCGGCCGAGGGCGCCGATCTCGACGGGCTGCTGCACGACGCCGCCGAGCAGGCCGCCCGGAGCCTCGGCGTCCATTTCGTCAAGGTGCTCGAGTACCTGCCGGAAGACAAACGTCTTCTGGTGCGCGCCGGGGTCGGCTGGGGCGAGGGCGTGGTCGGCCACGCGACCATCGGCGCCGAGCTCGATTCGCCGGCCGGCTATGCGCTTCAGACCGGCCAGCCGGTGATCGCCAACGATCTCGACCGCGAGGAGCGCTTCCGGATTCCGGAATTGTTGCGCGCGCACGGCGTCAGGAGCGCGGTCAACGTCACCATCAGGAGCAAGCAGCACATCTTCGGCGTGCTCGAGGCAGACAGCCGCGCGCCGCGCGTCTTCGCCGCCGATGATGTCAAGTTCCTGCAGGGCTACGCCAACATCCTGTCGCTCGCGATCGACCAGGCGCGCCTGGTCGATCAGAACGCTGTGCTCGCCGCCGAGAAGGACATCCTGCTGCGCGAGCTGCAGCATCGGGTCATGAACAACAACCAGCAGCTGATCAGCCTGATCAATCTGCAGCTCGGCACGGTCACCAACGTCGAGGCGCGCGACCACCTGCAGAAGGTTGCGCAAAGGATCATGGCCCTGACCTCGGTCGGCCAGCAGCTGCGCGGCGGCGCCCGGCCGAACCTGATCGACGCCGGCCAGTATCTCCTGGGCCTGATCGGCCATCTGTTCAATTTCCAGGCCGAGGCGGCGGCCGAGGTCAAGCTCGAGGCCGAGGTCGCGCAGATCGAGATCGCGACCGAGCGCGCCCAGGCGCTCGGCCTGATCGTCAACGAGTTCCTGACCAACAGCTTCAAATACGCGTTTCGTGGCCGCGGCGGCACGTTGTCCGTGGCGCTGAGTCACACCGATGACGGCGCGACGCTGGTGCTGAGCGACAACGGCCCGGGAATGCCGGAGCCGGTTGAGTTCGGGCTCGGCATGAAGCTGATCGATCTCTTGTGCCGCCAGATCGAGGCCGAGGCGAGCTGGCAGCGCGGCGCCGGCGCCTGCCTGAGCCTGCGTTTCCCGATCAAGACCGCCTGATTCCGCCTCGGCATCCGCGCGGCCGGCGGGCGCGCGCTGCCTTCTCGGCGGCGCCGGGTTCGAGCTATGCCCGGCGGTGATGGCGGCGCCTAACC
>DATAOG010000587.1:0-2842 GCA_036265855.1 Geminicoccaceae bacterium
GTCGGCGGACGATCTTCTGCGCGAACGCGCGCGCGTGGTGGCGGCGCAGCCACAGGGCGACGTGCCCTCGCCATGCCTGTCGATCTGCCGCATGGACGCGCAGGCCGAGTTTTGCGTGGGGTGCTGGCGCACGCTCGACGAGATCGCGGCCTGGCCCGGAGCGAGCGGCGCCGAGCGGCTCCTGATCGTGCAGCGGCTGCGCGCACGGCGGCGGGCCGCCGGCCGCACCAGCGCCGCGGACAGCCGCCCGCGGCGACGCCGGCGGCCCGAGGATGCCGGCTGATCCGCCGGCGGCACCGTTGAGCGATCCGTCGATCGCCCGTTCGCTGACGGCGCTGCTCGCCAGCAAGCCCGTGGTGCTCGCCGACGGCGCCATGGGCACGAGCCTGTTCGCGGCCGGGCTCGCGACCGGCGAGGCGCCCGAGCTCTGGAACCTCGAGCACCCCGACCGGGTGCGCGCGGTTCACCGCGGCTTCGTCGCGGCCGGCTCCGACCTGGTCCTGACCAACAGCTTCGGCGCCAACCGCTGCCGGCTGGCGCTGCACGGCGCCGAGCGCCGGGTGGCTGAGCTCAACCGCGCGGCCGCGGCGCTCGCCCGCGCCGAGGCGGACGCCGCCGGCCGGACCGTGCTGGTCGCGGGCTCGATCGGGCCCACGGGCGAGATCTTCGAGCCGATCGGGGCTCTCAGCCGGGCCGATGGCGAGGCGGCCTTCGCCGAGCAGGCGGCGGCGCTCGCGGACGGCGGCTGCGATCTGCTCTGGATCGAGACGCTCTCGGCCGCCGAGGAGCTCGAGGCCGCGGTCGCGGGCGCGGCCGCGACCGGCCTGCCGATCGTCGCGACCATGACCTTCGACACCCACGGCCGGACCATGATGGGGCTGACCCCGGCGGCGGCGATGGCCCGGCGCGCCGGGCTCGCCGCGCGCCCGGTCGCGTTCGGCGCCAACTGCGGGATCGGGCCCGCGCAGCTGGTCGAGAGCGTGCTCGGCCTCGCGCGCGCGGCCGAGCCGGACGATCTGATCGTCGCCAAGGGCAACTGCGGCATCCCGCGCTATCTGGACGGCCTGATCCACTACGACGGCTCGCCCGCGGTGATGGCCGAGTACGCCTGCCTCGCCCGCGACGCCGGGGCCAAGATCATCGGCGGCTGTTGCGGCACGACGCCTGTGCACCTTCGCGCGATGGCCGAGGCGCTGGCCGGCAGACCACCGGCGCCGGCGCCGGATCTCGCGCTGATCGAGGAACGGCTCGGGCCGCTCGACCGTTTGCCTGCGGCAGGCGGCGAGCCCGGGCGCGATCGGCGGAGCCGGCGCCGGCGCTGAGCGGTCGGCGGCCGGCTGCCCCGCCCCGCGGCTGGATCATACGAGCGCCGGTACGATATGCTCCAGGCCAGAGCATCGATCGGACGGCACGGACGCCATGACCGAGATCACTTCCGTCGACGAGACCCAGGCGCTGCTCGTGCGCGGCAACTACGTCGCCGACCGGGCGCTCGCGACCTCGCTCTATCTCGCGCTCAAGCTCGGCCGGCCCCTGTTCCTGGAAGGCGAGGCCGGGGTCGGCAAGACCGAGATCGGCAAGGTCCTGGCCGAGACCCTGCGCCGCCGGCTGGTCCGGCTCCAGTGCTACGAGGGCCTGGACGTGAGCTCGGCGGTCTACGAATGGAACTACGCCCGCCAGATGCTCGAGATCCGGATGGCCGAGGCCGAGGGCACGACCGACCGGGAGGCTCTGGCCAAGGACATCTTCACCGAGGAGTTCCTGATCCACCGGCCGCTCCTGCAGGCGCTCGAGGCGCACGAGGGCTCCGGCCCGCCGGTCCTGCTGATCGACGAGCTCGACCGCACCGACGAGCCGTTCGAAGCCTATCTTCTGGAGGTTCTGGCCGATTTTCAGGTCACGATCCCGGAGATCGGCACGATCAAAGCGGACAGACCGCCGATCGTGATCATCACTTCCAACCGGACGCGCGAGATCCACGACGCGCTGAAGCGCCGCTGCTTCTATCATTGGGTCGACTATCCGTCCGCCGAGCGCGAGCTGCAGATCATCAAGGTGCGGCTGCCCGGGGCGCCGGAGCGGCTCTCGCAGCAGATCGTGGGCTTCGTCCAGAAGCTGCGGACGCAGGACCTGTTCAAGCTGCCGGGCGTCGCCGAGACGCTCGACTGGACGCAGGCGCTGATGACGCTCGACCGCCTCGAGCTCGACCCGCAGACGATCAACGACACGCTCGGCACGCTTTTGAAGTACCAGGACGACATCGCCAAGATCCGGGGCAGCGAGGCCGCCCAGATGCTGGCCCAGGTCAAGCGCGAGCTCGCCGACGCGGGCTGAATCCAAAGGAAGTCGTACGGATTATCACGATGGCAAGGCTCGATAGAGTAATTCCGGACGCCGAACCTCTTCTGGCGCTTGAGCCGTAGGAGCTTGCGGATGCAGTTCCTTTTTTCTTTGCAAGACGAGCGCGAGCCGGTGATCTCTTAAGCTACGTTGGCAGCTTGTTTCAATTCCAAGACGAGGCGTACCCTCAGAAACATCAGCCCCTGATCGAGCGAGCGATAGCCGAGGCATGGTGCTGGCTCGAAATTCAGGGTTTTCTCGCACCTGATCCCCGGGAAGGCAAAGAGTGGCGGTTTCTCACGCGCCGCGCCCGGCGGCATCGCACTTCTGAGGACGTGACAGCCTTTCGGAAAGCGTCGGCGCTACCCCAGTTCTTCCTGCATCCACGGATCCAAGAGAAGATCTGGGGAACATTTCTCCGGGGAGACCACGATACTGCGGTATTCCAAGCATTCAAGGAGGTTGAAGTGGCTGTGCGTGAAGTATGCGCCTACGAGGCCAC
>DATAOG010000588.1:0-4273 GCA_036265855.1 Geminicoccaceae bacterium
TGCCGGGCGAGCGCGTGACCCCGACCGGGGCCGCGATTCTTTGCCATCTCCGGGCGGGCACGGGCCTGCCCGGCGGAGCTTGGCGGATCGCCGGCACCGGCATCGGCTTCGGCACGCAGCGCCTGCGCGGGCTCAGCAACGTGCTTCGCGTGCTTGCCTGGGAGCCGGTCGCGGCCCAAGGCTGGACCGACGATCGGGTTGCGGTGCTGGCCTTCGAGATCGATGATCAGAGCCCGGAGGAGCTGGCGCTTGGGCTCGACGCGCTGCGCGCAACCGAGGGCGTGCTGGACGTCGTGCAGCTGGCCGCGTTCGGCAAGAAGAACCGGCTCGCGATGCAGGTCCAGGTCCTGGCGCAGCCCGAGCGGTTGGACGCGGTGATCGACCGCTGCTTCGGCGAGACCACGACGATCGGCCTGCGCTGGCGGTTCGAGGCGCGCGCGGTGCTGACCAGAGAGACCGTCAGCATCGCCACATCCGAGGGCGCCCTGGACGTCAAGCTGGTCACCCGGCCCGGCGGCGAGCGCACCGCCAAGGCCGAAATCGAGCCGTTGCGGCAAGGTGTCGACGGTCACGCGGCGCGCGCCGGCAGGCGGCGGGGTGCCGAGGCGGACGCTTTGAGGAGCGGACAGCATGACCGGCTCGACTGACCGCCTCGCCGCGCTGGATGCAGTGCTGGAACAGATCGGCCCGGTCGCGGTCGCGGTCAGCGGCGGGGTCGACAGCATGACGCTCGCGGTGGTCGCCGGCAGGCGCCTCGGACCGAGCGCGCTGATGGTCCACGCGGTCTCGCCCGCGGTACCCCCGGAAGCGAGTGTGAGGGTGCGCGCCTACGCCGCCCGCGAGGGCTGGCGACTAGAGGTCATCGATGCCGGCGAGTTCGCCGATCCGGACTATCTGCGCAACCCGGCCAACCGTTGTTTCTTCTGCAAGACCAACCTCTACGGCACGATCGCCTCGCGCACGCGGGCCACGATCTGCTCGGGGACGAATGTCGACGATCTCACCGACTGGCGCCCCGGTTTGAAGGCCGCAGACGCGCACCGGGTCCGGCATCCTTACGTCGAGGCCGGTATCGACAAGGCAGGCGTGCGTGCGCTCGCCCGCAGCCTCGGGCTCGAGGATCTGGCTGAGCTGCCGGCCGCTCCTTGCCTCTCGAGCCGGCTCGAGACCGGCATCAGGGTCACGGCCGAGCGGCTTGAGCTGGTGCACGCGGTGGAGCGGCTGATCCAGAAGGAGCTGGCGCCGCAGACGGTGCGCTGCCGGCTGCTTCGGGACGGCCTCGCGATCGAGCTCGATTCCGAGGGCCTCGATCGGATCCTGAGCGTGGCCGGCGCCGGCGTCCGCCAGACGGTCGCGCAGCTCTTTGCGCGCCATGGCCATACCGATCCCGTGCGCTATCGGCCCTACCGAACGGGCAGCGCATTCCACCGACCGGGGCCCCGTGGCTGACATCACCTTCGACTGGCAGCGGCGCGAGCGGATCGGGCTCGCCGAGGCGGTGCTGTGCGCAGGCAAGACCGCGGTTCAGATCGGCGAGGCGATCGCGCTTGCGCAAGGTCGCCGCGCGCCGTTGCTGCTCACCCGGTTGACGCCGGAGCTGCTCGCCGAGCTCGCGCCGGCCGAGATCGCCGCGCTCGACTATGACCCGCGCTCGCGCACGGCGATCCTCGGGACGCCGCCGCCGGCGGGCGAGGCGCAGGTTGCGGTCGTGACCGCCGGCACCAGCGATCTGCCGGTCGCGCGCGAGGCGATCCGCACGCTCGGCTTCTATGGGGTGGCTGCCCGCGAGATCGCCGACGTCGGCGTCGCCGGGCTGTGGCGCATCCTCCAGCACCAGGAGGAGCTGCGCCGATATCCGGTGGTGATCGTGGTGGCCGGCATGGAAGGCGCGCTCTTCAGCGTAGTCGCGGGTCTCGTGGGCGGCGTCGTGATCGCCGTCCCCACCTCGACCGGCTATGGCGCCGCGCGCGCCGGCGAGACGGCCTTGCATGCGGCGCTCGCGAGCTGCGCGCCGGGTCTGGTGACGGTCAATATCGACAACGGCTACGGCGCCGCCAGCGCCGCCCTGCGCGCGCTCGCGAGCCGAAGCAATGCCTCTGCAGCGGGTGCGGACGCTGGGCGCGGGTGGGGGCGCGTCGATTAGCCGGAAGGGGTCGCGGCAGGCCCGGCTTTGCATTCGGCGAGCAGCCAGGTCCGAAACCTGGCAATTTTCCGGCTCTCGGCCTTGGCGCGAGCGGCAACCAGGAAGAAATCGCCCTCGCCGCCGACTTCGAGCGCGAGCGGCGCGACGAGGCGGCCGCTGGCGAGCGCGTCGATCACGAAGGGGGTGTGGCCGATCGCGATGCCTAGGCCTGCGATCGCCGCCTCGAGCGCGTGGCTCGAGCTCGCGAAGGTGAGCCATCCGCGCGGCTCGAGCGCCGGAACGCCGGCCGCGGCGAGCCAGCGCTGCCAGTCGCGATCGCGCGGCTCGGCCTCGACCCGGAGCAGCACGTGGCCCGCAAGCTCCGCCGGTTTCCGAACCGCGCGGCGCGCCAGCAGCGCCGGGCTCGCGACCGGAAAAATCTGATTGCCGATCAGGAAATCGGCGCGGCAGCCGGGCCAGCGGCCGGAGCCGGCGCGAATCGAAAGGTCGACGTCCTCGCGCGTGAGATCGACCAGCCGCGAGGTGGTCAGGAGGCGCACCTCGAGCTCCGGGTGCACCCGCTGAAAGCCGGCCAGCCGCGGGATCAGCCAGCGCTGGGCGAAGGTCGCCAGCAGCGATACGGTGAGCACGCGGGCATCGGCGCCTGTCGCCAGAAGCTCGTCGGTCGCCTCCTGCAGCTCGGCGAACGCCCGTCGCAGCCGCGCGGCATAGAGCTCGCCGGCGGCGGTCAACGTGATTCCGCCAGCAACGCGCCGAAGCAGCGGCCGATCGAGAACCTCCTCCCGCTGGCGCAGCTGCTGGCTCACCGCGGGCTGGCTCACGCCGAGCTCGACCGCTGCCCGGGTCACGCTGCCGAGGCGCGCGGTTGCCTCGAAGGCGCGCAGGCTGGAGAAGGCCGGCAGGCGGGTGCGCATGCGCCCGATTATAAGTCAAGCTTATGAAGCTCCGAACAAACTAATTTGCGCCCGCCGTGATCCCGAGCATGAATCCGACATGGCGTGAGCCGTGCCTCGAGGGGGCCTGGTCTTGGAGCTCTGGATCCCGATCACGATCGGCGCCGCGTTCTGGCAGAACCTGCGCTCGGCTCTGCAGAAGCATCTGAAGGCGAGCCTCAGCACGACCGGGGCGACCTTCGCCCGCTTCGCCTACGCCGCGCCGCTCGCCACGCTTTACGCCTTTGGCCTCGCCCGGCTCGCGGGCTCCGAGTTTCCGACCCCCAACCTGACCTTCCTGGCCTACGCGCTGGTCGGCGGTCTCGCCCAGATCACCGCGACCGCGCTGCTGCTCCACCTGTTCTCGTTCCGTAACTTCGCGGTCGGCACGACCTACTCCAAGACCGAGACGGTCCAGACCGCGCTCATCGGCATCCTGCTGTTGGGTGATCGGCTGCGCTTAGGCGCGGCGCTGGCGATCTTGATCAGCTTGGCCGGGGTCATGGCGATCGCGGTCGCCAAGACCCGGGTCAGCTTCACGAGCCTCCTGCGCAGCCTGACCGACAGAACCGCCCTGATCGGCATCGCCTCGGGCACCTTCTTCGGCATCTCCGCCGTTTCCTACCGGGGCGCTTCGCTGGCTTTGGGCGACGTCGGCTTCGCGATGCGCGCGGCGTTCACGCTCGCCTGCGTCACCTGGTTCCAGACGCTGGTCATGGCGATCTACATGCGCCTGCGCGAGCCCGGCCAGCTCAGCGCGGTGTTTCGCTCCTGGCGGGTCTCGGGGTGGGTCGGCTTTTCCGGCATGCTCGCCTCGGCCGGCTGGTTCACGGCCATGACGATCCAGAACGCCGCCTACGTGCGGGCGCTCGGTCAGATCGAGCTGGTGTTCACGTTCGTCGCCTCGACGCTGTTCTTCCGCGAGCGCACCACCCCGGTCGAGCTGCTGGGCATCCTGCTGGTGATCTCGGGGATCCTGGCGCTGGTGCTCGTCTGAACCGGCTTCCGGCTTCGGCTCAGCCGGGGCGGCATCGGCCAGCTCCGTGCTTCGGGTCGACGGGAAGGTCAGGCGGACCTCGACCCCGCGCTGACCGTCGATCTCGAGCTTGGCGTCGAGCTGGCTGGCCAGCGCCCGCATCACGTCCAGCCCGATCGTGCGACGGTCGCGGCTGCGGCCATCGACCTTCATCCCGATCCC
>DATAOG010000589.1:0-6248 GCA_036265855.1 Geminicoccaceae bacterium
CGGGATGGACCACGACCCTCGCGCCGAGCAGGCAGTGGCTGAGGCTGGCGCCGGGGCCGATCACGCAATCGGGGCCGAGCCGGACGCCGGCGCCGATCACCGCATTGGCACCGATCCGGCAGCGCGCGCCGATCTCGACCCCGGCCTCGATCACGGCTCCGGCCGCGACCCGGCAGCTCGGGTGAAGTGTCGCGCTGCTGTCCACGATCGCGCCCGGCGCCAGCCCGGCTGCCGGCGGATGGTCCGGACCGGGGGCCGCCACCTCGGGGTGCAGTGCGGCCGCGATCCGGGCGTAGGCATGATAGGGCTCGGCCGTCAACAGCCGCGCCACGCTGGCAGGCAGGCGGTCGGCGTGCTCCGGCCGGACCAGGCAGGCGGCCGCGCGCGTCGCGGCCGCCTGCGCCAGGTACTTCGGGTTGTCGAGGAACGTTATCTGATTCCCGCCGGCGCGATCGAGCGGCGCCACGTCCGCGATCAGGGCGTCCGGGTCGCCGCCAGTCAGGCGGGCCTCGGCCAAAGCCGCCAGCGCGCCGAGGGCAAACGGCCCGGCGGTCCGGAAGAAGCGCGGATCGACGATCGCGCTACTCGGTAGCCTTCGGCACCCGGACATCGGGCAGGCTCTCGTCCAGTTTGGCCAGGACCTCGTCGGTGAGATCGATCTTGCGCGCAAAGAACAGCACATCAGAGGTCGGCAGGACGATGTTGAAGCCGCGCTCGTCGGCAATACCGGTGACCACCGCAATCAGCGCCTTCTTGACCTCATTCAGCGCCCCGGCCGAGACGCTGTCCAGCTCGCGGCGGCGGTCCTGCACCATCTTTTGAACCTGGGCGACGTCCTGCTCGTATTGGCGCCGCTTCTCGGCGAACGCATCGGTGGTCAGCAGCGAGCGTTGCTTGGCGACCTCCTTGTCCGCCTCGCGCAGGCGCTGCTCCTGCTTGTTGATCTCCTCCTGGTAGGCATTGCGACGCGCCTCGACCTGCTCGCGGATGCTGCGGGCCGCGGCGGAATCACGCAAGATCCGCTGGTAATCGATCACCGCGACTACCGCGGGCGGCAGCTGCTGGGCCTGAGCGTCGCCAGCCGAGAACGATGCCGTGAGGATGCCGGCCAGCAGACCGCTGACGACCAGGCTGCGAACCAAATGGATCTGTTCGGACACGGGCTCGCCTCTGCTTTCAGAAGCGGGTGCCGAAGCTGATCCGGAAGAGCTCCGTCTCGTCCTCGCTGTCCTTGAGAAAGGCTTGTGACAGATCGACGGCGATCGGCCCGAGCGGCGACAGCCAGGACAGGCCGACCCCTGCCGCGGCCCGGATGCTGCCGCTGTCCGAGACGGTTGGGCCGTGGACCGCGGAATCGGTGAGCGTGCCGGCATCGACGAACACCCGGCCGAACATCCTGAGCTCCTCCGGCAGCCCCAGGGGAAAGCGCTGCTCCACGGTCCCAGTGTAGAGCAGATCGCCGCCAAGCGCATCGTGGGTCGAGACGTCCCGGGGGCCGACGCCTGCGAACTTGAAGCCGCGCAACGTCTGCCCGCCGAGGAAGAAGCGGTCGAACAGATGGACATCCTGCCCGAGGCCGAAGATGTAGCCGACCCGCCCGGCCACGTTCAGCACCCAATTGGGCGTGAACGGATAATAATAGGAGGCGTTCAGCTCGTGACGGAGATAGCGGACATCGCCGCCGAGGCCGGCCACGTCCTGGTCGAGCCGGATGATGTAGCCGTCCGACGGCAGGAATTTGGTGTCGCGGACATCGTAGGTCAGGTCCTGTCCGACCTGGGACGTCAGGAAGGTTCCCTCCTCGTCCTGGATGAACACCGACGCGTTGTCGTCGACGTTGTGGATCGTGTCCTGCCGGAGCGTGTAGTGCAGGCCGTGGCGCCAGTGCTCGGTGAGGGGGTAAGACGCGCGCAACGTGCCGCCCAGGGAATTCTGGTCGAACGAGCTCTCGCTCTGGAAATTGGTCTTGCGATCGAAGAGGTCGAAGCCGGCGGCCAAATCCCGATCGAGAAAATAGGGCTGAGTGTAGCTGAGGTCGATCGCCTGGGTCCGGGCCGAGATCGTGAAGTCCGCGCGGACCGACTGACCGGTGCCGAGCAGATTGCGCTCGCTCAGCCGGACATCGCCGAGCGGGCCCTCCGAGGTGGAGAAGCCGGCGCCGAACGACAGCTCGCCCGTCGAGCGCTCGGCGACGTCGACCTCGACCCTGGTCTTGTCGGGGCTCGAGCCCGGCACCGTCTTCATGTCGACCTTCTCGAAATAGCCGAGATCCTGGATCCGCTGACGCGAGCGGCGGAGCAATGCGGTGTTGAAGGCATCGCCCTCGTCGACCCGGAGCTCGCGGCGGATCACCTTATCTAGGGTGCGAACATTGCCGTTGATGTCGATCCGCTCGACGTAGACCCGCGGGCCTTCGTTGATCACGAACTTGATGTCGATCACCCGCTCGGCTTCATGCTTGGTCGGCTGCGGCTCGACCTGGACGAACGCGTAGCCGAGCTTGCCCACCTCCTCGGTCAGCGCGAGCACGGAGTTCTCGATCTGATCGGCGTTGTAGGTATCGCCGGGTTTGGCCTGGATCAGGTTGCGCAGCTGCTCGGGCTGCAGGTCGGGCAGCTTGGACTCGAGGTCGACCTTGCCGAACTTGTAGCGCGCGCCCTCCTCGACCGTGAAGGTGATCACGAAGTTGCGCCCGTCCGGGGTCAGCTCCGCGATCGCCGAGCGGACGTTGAAGTCGGCGTAGCCGCGCGCGAGGTAGAAGCGGCGGAGCAGCTCCTGGTCGAACGACAGCCGGTCGGGGTCGTAGGTGTCGTCAGTGGTGAAGAAGCGGTACCAGGCCGCCTCCTTGGTCTGGATCACGCTGCGCAGGGTGTTGCCGCTGAACGCGTGATTGCCGATGAACACGATCCGTGAGACGTCGGTCAGCGGGCCTTCGTTGATCTCGAACACCAGATCGACCCGGTTCTGATCGAGCTCGATCACCTTGGGCTCGACGGTCGCGGCGAACCGGCCGTTGCGACGATAGAGCTCGAGAATCCGGCTGACCGCATTCTGCACCCGCGAGCGCGTGTAGACGACGCGCGGGCGCAGCTGGACCTCGTTCGAGAGCGTCTGATCATCGAGCCGGTGGTTTCCCTCGAACGCGATCCGGTTGATGATCGGATTCTCGACCACCTTGACGATCAGCGTATTGCCTTCGCGGCTGAGCGTGACGTCGTCGAACAGGCCGGTGCCATACAGGTTCTTGAGCGACTGATCGAGCTTGGCCGGGTCGAAGGGATCGCCGACCGCGACCACCATGTAGCTGCGAATGGTCGGCACCTCGATCCGCTGATTGCCCTCGACCCGAATGTCCTCGATCGTTCCGGGGGCGTTCGGAATTTGCGCTGGCGGGGCGGTCGGTCCGGGCTGCTGCGCCTGAACGGTAGGCAGGCCGACGCCGAAGACGCCGAGCAACAGCCAGACCACCGCCAGGCACGCGGCCGGACGCTGCGCCATCGTTCCTCCCCGACTGTTTGGCGGGCCTCGCGCTTGCGGTTAGGAGATCAGGCCCTTGAAGAATTCGATCACAGGTAAGTGGACCAAGTCGTTCCAGGTCGCGAACACCATCAGCGTCAGCACCAACACCAGGCCGAACCGAAAAGCCATCTCCTGACTGCGCTCATTGAGCGGCCGGCCGCGCACTCCCTCGATCGCGTAAAGCACCAGATGGCCGCCATCGAGCATCGGGATCGGGAACAGGTTGATCAAGCCGAGATTGATCGACAGCACGGCGGTGAACCAGATCAGCGGCACCGCCCCCTCCTGGGCGATCTCGCCCGACATCTGGGCGATCCGCAAGGGGCCGCCGAGCTCCTCGGTGCTTCGACTGCCGATGATCATTTCGCCGAGCGCCGAGAGCGTGCCGCCAATCAGGTGGAAGGTCTCACGGCCGCCATCGACCACAGCCAGTAGTGGGTTGGTGCGCTGGAACTCGACCCCGGAGCGGCTGACCCCGATCAGCCCGATCCGGTGCACCTGGCCGAATCGGTCGGTGATCTCGGTCTCGCGCGGCGTGATCTTCAGATCCAGGGTCCGACCCGCCCGCTCAATCGTGAAGGTCAGCGTCTTGCCCGGGCTGTCGCGCACCACCGCCTGGAGGTCCTCGAAGCTCGCGATCGGCTCGCCGTCGACCGCGACGATCCGGTCGCCGGGCTGAAGGCCGACGGCCGCCGCGGCGCTGCCGGCCTGGACCTCGCCGACCTCCGCCGGGGTCACCGGGCGGCCGACGGTCGCGAACAGGAGCCCGAGCACGACGATCGCGAACAGGAAATTGGCGAACGGCCCGGCGACCACGATCGCCATCCGCTGCAGCACGCTCTTGGCCGGGAAGCTGTCGGGCTCGGGCCATGCTTTCAGGTCGATCGTCGAGCTGGTCGGGTCGGCGTCGCCGCGCATCTTGACGTAGCCGCCGAGCGGCAGGGCGCTGAACTTCCAGCGGGTACCGGCGCGATCGTTGAAGCCGAACAATTCCGGACCGAAGCCGATCGAGAACACGTCGACCCGGACGCCGTTGCGGCGGGCGACGAAATAGTGGCCGAACTCGTGCACGAACACGACGACCGACAGGATCACCAGGAACGGGACGACGTAGATGGCCAGCAAATGGACGACGGAGACGGCGATGCTCGTCAGCAGGGTCATGGGGGCTCCTCAGGCGGTGCCGGACGACGCCCCGGGCCAGCTGGCCACCAGCGTCTGGGCCCGGCGGCGGGCGCGCGCGTCGACCGCCAGAATATCGTCCAGGCTCGCCGCGGCGTTGCCGGAGCCCGCCTCGAGCACCGCCTCGACCACCCCGACGATGTCGAGGAAACCGATCCTTCCCTCGAGGAAGGCGCCGACCGCGACCTCGTTGGCGGCGTTGAGCACGGTCGGGGCGGCTCCACCCGCGCGCTGCGCCTGACGCGCGAGCCGGAGCGCCGGGAACCGCTCCTCGTCCGGCGGCTCGAAGGTCAGCCGAGCGATCCGGCCCAGATCCAGGCGCGGGGTGGGCGCGCTGATCCGTTTCGGCCAGCCAAGCGTGTAGGCGATCGGGATCCGCATGTCGGGCTGCCCGAGCTGGGCAAGCAGCGAGCCGTCGCGGAACGCGACCAGGCTGTGCACGATCGATTCCGGATGGACCAGGATCTCGATCCGCTCCTCCGCGAGGCCGAACAGATGATGAGCCTCGATCAGCTCGAGCCCTTTGTTCATCATAGTCGCCGAATCGACCGAAACCTTGGCGCCCATGCTCCAGTTCGGATGGGCGACTGCCTGTTGTGGCGTGACACCAGCCATCTCGGCGCGGGTGCGGCCGCGGAACGGTCCGCCGGAGGCGGTCAGGATCAGCCGCTCGACGCTCTCGGTCGGCTCGCCACGGAGCGCCTGGAAGATTGCGTTGTGCTCGGAATCGACCGGCAGCAGCACGGCCCCGCTGGTCTCGACCTCGGCCATCAGCAGCGCCCCGGCGCAGACCAGGCATTCCTTGGTCGCGAGCGCCACCATCGCGGCCCGGCGGACCGCGGTGAGCGTCGGACCGAGCCCGGCCGCGCCGACGATCGCCGCCATGACCCAGTCGGCCGGTCGCGCCGCCGCCTCGCCCAGGCCTTCCAGCCCTGCGGCTACGGCGATCCCGGTGCCGGCAAGCGCGTCCCGCAGGCGCGGGTACCCGGCGGGATCGCCGATCACCGCCAGCCGGGCACGATGCCTGATCGCCAGCGCCGCCAGGCCGTCGACGTTCTGCTGGGCGGTCAGCGCCTCGATCCGGTAGCACTGAGGTGCGGATCCGATCAGATCGAGCGTGTTGCGCCCGACCGAGCCGGTGGCGCCGAGAATCGTCACGCTGCGCTGCGGCTCGGCCGACCAGGCTACCGCCATGGCAGGTCCTCGGGACCGGCGATCAGAGTGAGCAACGCCAGTACCGGCGCCGCCAGCAACAGGCCGTCGACCCGGTCTAGTACGCCGCCGTGGCCGGGAATCAGGCTGCCACTGTCCTTGACCCCGGCCAAGCGCTTGAACGCCGATTCGATCAGATCGCCGAGCTGGGAGACCGCGGCCAGAACGGCGCCGAGACCCGCACCCTGGACCAGGCGGCCGGAGCCGAGCAGCCAGGCGGTGAGCGTGCCGGCGAGCGCCGCTCCGAGCACCCCGCCGAACAAGCCCGACCAGGTCTTGCTCGGGCTGACCGCCGGCGCGAGCCGCGGTCCGCCGAGGCCGCGGCCTGCGACATA
>DATAOG010000590.1:0-1821 GCA_036265855.1 Geminicoccaceae bacterium
GGTTGGGAAGCCCGCGCGCCTCCGAGCGATCGGTGCATCAGCCCGAAGGGTCGGCGGCCACACCAAGGCCTTGGCTGGACAGTTGCGCTTCGGTCGTTGAAAAGGAGCATGACATGGGTAAGTCCGCAGGCGGGACGTCGATCGAGCTCAGCCTGATCGCCGATCTCGCCTGTCCCTGGTGCTACCTGGGCCTTGTCCGGCTGGACCGGGCGCGCGCGCTGCGGCCCGGGCTCTCGGTGCAGCTGCGCTGGTGGCCCTTCCTGCTGAACCCGCAGATGCCGCCCGAGGGCATGGACCGGCAGGCCTATCTGCGCGCCAAGTTCGGCGGCAACGCCAATGCCAAAAGCGTCTACGCCCGGATCCTCGAGGCCGCGGCGGCGGACGGCGTCGCGTTCGCCTTCGAGCGCATGCCTAAGACCCCGAACACGCTGCGCGCGCACCGCCTGATCCTGCTGGCCGAGCGGCGAGGTCTGGCCGATCCCATGATCCGCAGCTTCTTCCAGGCGCTGTTCGTCGACGGTCGCGACATCGGCGATCCCGATCAGTTGATCGCGCTCGCGGCCGCGGTCGGGCTCGACTCGAGCGAGGTCGAGAGCTATCTCGCCGGCAGCCGGGGCGCGAGCGAGGTCGTGGCCGGCCATCGCCGGGCTGAGGCGCTCGGCGTCCGCGGCGTGCCGGTGTTCGTCGTCGACCGCGAGCACGCGATCGCCGGCGCCCAGCCGCCGGAGGTTCTGGTCGGACTCTTGGATCTCGCCGCGGCGACGCGACAGGCGCCCGCGGACGCGATCAGCGAAACGACCGGACTCGGTTGCGGCTCGACCGTCTGATCGACGTGACACGCCGCCTTGAGCTACTGACGGTGCTGCCAGCGATGGCGCCGGCCTCGGCCGGCTTCTGACCTGCCAGCTCCAGTACTGCGGCTACGGAGCAGAACGCTCCGGCCGGAGCGCCCTGCGCCGCACTGGCCGGCGTCGCGCCCGTGCCGTGATGGGGCGGCTCGCTGCTCCTGTCGTTCTTCTGCCCGGCCGGTCAGGAGCTCGCGGGCTTGACCGCGATCGCGAGCGCCTCGGTATAGGTGATCGCGACCCGGTCGCCGACCTTCAGCGTTCTGAGGAAGTCCTGCATCTTGGGGTCGCGCACCGTGATCGTCTGCGAGTGGCCCGCGGGGTCGGTGAACGAGACGGTGTGGGTCGCCAGATCGAGCGCATCGATCCGCACGATGCCGGTGACCTGCTGCGCCAGGCCGCCACCGGGCTTGGCGCCGAGCGGCGCACGCGCCACCCCTGCGCTGGCGGCGGCCTGCTGACCGGGCTTGGCAAGCTCGGCGGCGATCGCCTGGTAGTAGCTGACGACCACCCGGTCGCCGACCTCGACCTGCGGCAGATTGCGAACCTCCTCGCCGGCCTCGACCGTGAAGAGCTTGCCGTCCGGGCCCCGAAGCGTGATCAGCCGTGCCGGCAGGTCGACCGCACTGACCGTGGCGGAGATCTCGCGGACCTGCTCCACCTTGGCGGGTTTGGCAGAGGTCGTCTGACAGCCAACGAGGAGCCCCGTCGCCACCACGACGAGGAGAATCTTGCTCCATGGCATCATCGGTGCCCCCTTTCCTTTTGCTTCTGAATCGCGGGTCGAACCCGCGTTACGGGCAGCGGCGCGGCCGCCACAGGCGTGGCAGAACCAACATGCCCGCCGCCGCGCTCGAAAGGATCGCCCGGCTCGCGAGCCCAGAGTCTACTCTGGCCGCCAGGCTTCGTAGTCGCCGGTCGCCGGCGCCCGGTGGCCGCCGCGCTGGATCGCGCCTGGCGGCAGATAGGCGGCCTC
>DATAOG010000591.1:0-11689 GCA_036265855.1 Geminicoccaceae bacterium
TAGTCCTCGATCAGCTGCAGCGGATCGATGACGTTGCCGAGCGACTTCGAGATCTTCTGGCCGTCGTTGGTCCACCAGCCGTGAGCGAAGATCCGCCTCGGCGGTTTGAGCCCGGCCGCGAGCAGGAACGCCGGCCAGTAGACGGCGTGGAAGCGGAGGATGTCCTTCCCGACCACGTGCAGGTCGGCCGGCCAGAAGCTTTGGAACCGCTCGCTATCGGTGTCGGGATAGCCGAGCGCCGTGATGTAGTTGGTGAGCGCGTCCAGCCAGACGTAGATCACGTGATCGGGATCATCGGGCACCGGGATGCCCCAGCGGAAACTCGTCCGCGAGACCGAAAGATCCAAAAGACCGCCCCTGACGAAGCTGATCACCTCGTTGCGGCGCGCCGCCGGCAGCACGAAGTCCGGATGCTCGTCGTACCAGCGCAGCAGCGTCTCCTGCCACGCGGAAAGACGGAAGAAGTAGCTCGGCTCCTCGACCCACTCGACCGGCGCCCCGGTCGGCGCGAGGCCATTCACAAGCTCGCTCTCGGCGTAGAACGACTCGTCGCGCACGGAGTACCAGCCGGCATAGGTGCCGAGGTAGATCTGTTCGCGGCGCACCAGTTCGCGCCAGAGCGCCTGCACGCCCGCCTTGTGCCTGGTCTCGGTGGTCCGGATGAAATCGTCGCAGCCGATTTTCATCCGCTTGGCCAACTCACGGAAGCGTTCCGAGACCTGATCGGTGAAGGCCTGCGGCTCGAGGCCGGCAGCCGCGGCTGCCTTCTCGACCTTCTGGCCGTGCTCGTCGGTGCCGGTCAAGAACCAGACCCGGCGCCCGTCCAGCCGAGCGAAGCGCGCAATCGTGTCGCAGGCGAGCGTGGTATAGGCGTGGCCGATGTGCGGCACGTCGTTGACGTAGTAGATCGGCGTGGTGACGTAGAAGGCGTCAGCCGAGCACATCGAGGGCTCCGAGGGAGGCGCCGGTGTGGACCTCGTCCGGATTCGGGTCCGGCGCCAACAGGGTCAGGATGTGGAGGAGCGCCTGAGCGCGGTCAAGGTTCAGGCCGTCGACCGCAGCCGCGAGCTGGCCGACCTTCTCCCACAGCGTCGCCCAGCGAACAAGGGCGCGCCTCTGCACCAGGCGATCGAGCGCCGCCGGCTCGGTCGCGAACAGCGCCGGCCCGAGGCGGCCGCTGCCCCTGGCGACGATCCGACCGAGCAGCTCCTGGATCAGGAAGAGCGGCCGGGTGAAGCCGCGTTGCTCGCCCAGTTGCGCCAGCGCGATCGCCAGATCGTAGAGGCCGGGGCGCGCTTTGACGGTCCCGTCGAGGCCGTCGACGAGGCGCCGGTACAAAGGCAGCCAGTCCTCGCCGGCCAATTGCAGCGCCCGGCCGAGACTGCCGCGCGCGAGAAGCGCGATCGCGCTCCGCTGCTGGGCCTCAAGACCCGGCGCCCAGCGCGCCAGCCGATCGATCACCAGCGCGTCCGGCAGGCGCGCGAGCGGCAGCTTGGCGCAGCGTGACCGGACGGTCGGAGCGACCTGGGCCGGCCGATGACTGATCAGAAGCAGGGCCGCCGCGCGCGGCGGCTCCTCGAGCACTTTCAGCAGCGCATTGGCGGCGTTGCGATTGAGGCGCTCGGCGCCGTCGATCACGACCAGGCGCCAGCCGCCCATGGCCGCGGTCGCGTGCAGCGCCTGAGTCGCCGCGCGCACGCGCGCAACCGGAATTTCCGCTTTCAGCCGCCCGGTCTTGGTGTCGCGCTCGGGCTCAATTACTGTCAGATCAGGATGGGCGCCCTGCGCGACCTGGCGGAACACCGGGTGATCGGGACGAAGAGAAAGCATCGGGCCCGCTGCCTCGGGCCCGGCGAGCAGGGCACGAGCGAACCGATAGGCGAGCGTCGCCTTGCCCACCCCCTCCGGCCCAGTGAACAGCCAGCCGTGGGGCAGGCGTCCGGAGCGGAGGGCCCGGGCGAGGACAGCCCCTGCCGCGTCCTGACCTGCGAGGTCGGGATTGGCACGCGGCTCGGGTGGCGCACTCGAAGGCTCCATGTGCCGCTCACCCGGTTCCGGAGAGGTCGAGCCCGAAGCGCTGTTGTACGGCGACACGGACCCGGCTCGCGACCAGAGCCTCGGACGGCCCGCCATCGATCACCAGACAACGCTCGGGGTCGGCCCGAGCGAGCTCCAGGAAACCTTCGCGCACCCTTTCGTGATAGGCGAGGTCCATCTGCTCGAAGCGGTTGCCGCCCGGGCCCGCCCGGCGCCGCGCGAGGCCGGCTGCCACCGGCAGATCCAGGATCAGCGTGAGATCAGGGCGGAACTCGCCGAAGATCGGGCGATGCAACTGGTCGATCAGCGCGAGCCCGAGGGCGCCGGCGATGCCCTGGTAGATCCGGGTCGAATCTATGAACCGATCGCAGAGCACCCAGCGGCCGGCCGCCAGTGCCGGTTCGATCACCCGGGCGACGTGATCGTGGCGCGCGGCAAGCAGCAGCAGCGTCTCGGTCAGCGGCAACCAGCGGCCCGGCGCGCCCTCGACCAGCAGGCCACGGATCGCCTCGGCCCCGGGGGTCCCGCCTGGCTCCCGGGTCGCGACCACGTCGAGGCCGGCAACCCGGAGGGCGGCTTGCAAATGCCTGATCTGAGTCGATTTACCGACGCCCTCACCGCCTTCGAAGGTGATCAGGCGCCCGCGGCGGGTCATGGGCGGGCGATCGGACACCGGATCGATCGCGCCTCAACGATCAGGACGGCCCCCAGATCAGATAGCCCAGAGCGCTGGTGACGCGCCCGAACAGGTTCGCCGCGTGCACCGTTGCGCCGGCGATCAGCGGCAGCTGCCTCGGGTCGATCCCGGGAGCCGCGACCTGGAGCTGGGCTATCTGGTCGCCCATGGCGACCGGCGCCGGGATCGGCCCGTCGTAGGCCACCCTGACGTCGAGCCCGCGGCGACCTTCCGTGGTCAACGAGACCACCACGTCCTGCTGCAGGACGAGCGGCACGCTGCTGTGATCGCCGAGCCAGACGTGGGCCTGCTCGACCGTGTCGCCGGCGGAGAACAGCTTGTAGTCCTTGAACTCGCGATAGCCGTACTCGAGCAGCCGCTCGGCCTCGCGGGCGCGCTCGCCCGGCCGCTCGAGCCCGGCGAGGACGAACACGACGCGCCGACCGTCGCGGATCGCCGAGGCCGTGAGACCATAGCCGGCAGTGTCGGTGTGGCCGGTCTTCAGTCCGTCGACCCCGAGATCATGGTTGAGCAGCGGGTTGCGCGAGTGCTGGCGGATGCCGTTGTAGGTGTACTCGGTCTGGCTGAAGATCGGGTAGTATTCCGGAAACTGCTCGATCATGATCTGGGCGAGCATCGCGAGGTCGCGAACGCTCATCAGGTGATCGGGATCGGGCCAACCGCTGGCGTTCTTGAACGTTGAATGGGTGAGGCCGATCTCGCGAGCGCGCGCGGTCATCATGTCGGCGAAGGCCTCTTCGCTGCCCCCGAGCGCCTCCGCGACCACGATGCAGGCGTCGTTGCCGGACTGGATCAGGATCCCGTGCAGCAGGTCCTCGATCCGCACGCGCGCGCCGACCTCAACGAACATCTTCGAGCCGCCCTTGCGCCAGGCCTTTTCGCTCACCGGGAAGGTGTCGTCGAGTTTGAGGCGGCCGTCCTTGAGGCGCTCGAAGACCATGAACGCGGTCATCAGTTTGCTCATCGAAGCCGGCGGCAGCGGCACATCCGGTTCCTTCGCGAACAGCACCTGATGCGATTGCAGGTCGACCAGAATCGCCGCTCTGGCGGGCGTCTCGAATGTGCTGGCCCGCGCCACGAGCGTGCCTGATGCCAGGACGACCAAACCCGCCAAGATCATCAGGCAGGCACGGCGCAACAAGCTCGTCATGATTTTCCTCTCGGCTCGCGAACCCCCGCAGGGCAACGAAACGGACCGGAACGCCGGCTCAGCAACTGGCAGAACCCGGGACGTCCGGCGGAACGATGAAGGCACCCGAATAGCCACCCTGCTTGAGCTGGTAGAGCGTTGCCTCAACGGCTCCGGGATCGGCGATTGGCCCGAGACGGACCCGGATCAGCGGGTCGCCCGCCGGTGCCTGTGTCCGGACCGGGATGGCTGTCGTACCCTGCAGGCGTGCCACCGCCCGCGCGGCGCGCGCGGGTTCGGCAAAGGCGCCGATCTGAATGAAGTGGCCGCTGCAGGTGGCGGCCTGCGCGCTGCTGATCAGCGCGTCGGACAGGCTTGGGGCCGGGGCTTCGGCGACCAGCGAGGTCGGTGGCGGCGACGGCGCGTCATGCCGGCTGGGCTGGGGCGGCTCGCCTTGGGCATCGGCCAGGCCCACAAACTGGATCCGCACGCGCGCGGTGCCCTGACTCTCGAACCCGAGCTCGCGGGCCGCCTCCTGCGAGAGATCGATCAGCCGGTCGCCCACGAACGGCCCGCGATCATTGACCCGCAACTCCAGCTGGCGGTGATTGTTCAAATTCGTCACCCGCACGATGCTCGGCAGCGGCAGCGTCGGATGCGCCGCGGTCAGCTCGTGCCGGTCGAAGACCTCGCCATTGGCCGTCGTGTGACCGTGGAACTCCGGGCCGTACCACGACGCCACGCCGACCCGGTCGTAGCTCGGATCGAACTCGGGGTAGTACCAACGCCCGGCGATCTGGTAGGGCTGGCCGAGCTTATAGACGCCCTGCGGCCCCGGCGAACCGCAGCCGGCGAGGCCGAGCATGATCACCAGGAGAGGGCCGAGCAGCCGCAGCCTGCCGGAGTTCAGGCGCACCGCCCGCTCCAGAGCGCTCGCGGCCCGCAGGCTGCGTTCGTCAGCCACGGCCGATCAGATCCGCGAGCTCGCCCACGCTCAGGGCAAAATAGGTCGAGCGATTCCACGCCATCAGGACGCGAAAATTGTCATAGACCAGATAACAGGGCCCCTGCCCGTCGTCGGTGCGCAGCAAAGACGCGGTCACCGGAATGCCGGGGAGATCGGCGCCATCATCCTGACGGACGCCCAGCGCCTGCCACTCCGGCAATGGCTTACGCCGCTCGAGGCCGGCGAGGTCACCGTCGATGCCCGAGGGCAGGCGAACCCTTCGACCCCAGGTACGGCGCTCGTTCCAGCCGGACTTGGCGAGATAGTTGGCAATCGAGGCGAACACGTCGGGCAAACTGGTCCAGATGTCGCGCCGGCCGTCGCGATCGTAGTCGACCGCATAGGCGTCATAGCTGGACGGCATGAACTGATTCTGTCCCATGGCTCCGGCCCAGGAGCCGGTCATGCGCTCCGCGGTGACGTCGCCGTGGTCGATGATCTTGAGCGCCTGCAGCAGCTCGCGCCGGAAGAATGTGGCCCGCCGCCCGTCGTAGGCGAGCGTGGCAAGAGCGCCGATCACCGGGAACTCGCCATGGGAGGTCCCGTAGGTGCTCTCGAGGCCCCAGAGCGCGACGATCACCCGGGCCTGCACGCCGTAGTCCCGGGCGATGCGCTCCAGCAGGTCCTGGTGCTCGCGGTACAGCTGGCGCCCGCGCTCGATCCGGGTGGGCGACAGGACCCGCTGATTGTACTCCTGGAACGTTAGCCGGCTTTCCGGCTGGCGGCGGTCGAGCTCGATGACGCGCGCGATCGGCTGCAGACCCGTCAAGGCCGAATCGAGCGTCGCGGCGGCGATGCCCTGCGCCATCGCGTCCTGGCGCAACCCGTCCAGCCAGACGTCGAACGATGGGGTATCGGCCAGGGCCGGCTGAACCAGCCAAACAAGCAGGAGGGCGACGATCGGGCCCAAGAAGCGCCCGTTCGATCTCGCCTGCAGCGGCATGATGTGTCGGCCCCTGCCTCTGCTGCACCCGTGGCGTAACCAACCATGGGTAGCATAGTGCAACGAGAGCCGCCTGGACAAGCAGGATTTGCGCGGCTCTGCGGTGCTACTCATGGGCGATTCGTATGCGGCGCTTCATCCTGCGCGGTTCACACTCTGGCCCCATTGCACGAGCTTGCTCAGCAGGCGCGCGCGGTCGATCGGCTTGGTGATGTAGTCGTTCATGCCGGCGTCCATGCAGCGCTGCTCGTCACCGGCCAAGGCCTGGGCGGTGATCGCGATCACCGGCACCCTGGAGCGGCCGGCCGGCAGTTGGCGGATCCGGCGGGTCGCCTCCAGCCCGTCGACCCCCGGCATCTGCACGTCCATCAGGACCACGTCGTAATGCTTGTCTCGCAAGCTCTCGACCGCGGCGGCGCCATCGTGAACCACGTCGATCCGATGGCCCGCCTTCTCGATCATGACTGCGGCCAGGCGGCAGTTGACCGGATTGTCGTCGGCCAGCAGGATCCTGAGGCCTGCGGCGCGGCGCTCGGACATGCTGTGAACCGTGATCAGCCCGGAAATGCGGGGCGCGGCACCAGCTGGCGCCGGTGCGCCCCGCAGCTCGAGCACGCAGTCGAGCAGTGTCTGCGCAGTCACCGGCTTGGGCAGATAGGCCGCAAAGCCGATCTCCTTGACCCGCGCCGCATCGCCGCGCAGGCCGGAGGAGGCGATCATCACCAGCTCGGTGGACCGCAGCCTCGTGTCGGCCTTGATCCGTCGGCCCAATTCCTCGCCGCTCAGGTCGGGCAAGGAGCGGTCTATCAGCGCAATCTCGATTGCCCGGCCCTGGTCGTGCGCCTGGTTCAGCAGCGCGAGCGCGGCCGCGCCCGATTCCGCGGTCGCCGCCACGATGCCCCAGTTCCGAGTTCGTTGCTGGAGCTGCCGCCGCGTGGTCAGGGTGCCGTCGACGATCAGCAGCCGCATGCCGGCGATCTCGGCCGGGACTGGCGGGCGAGCGGGACGCGCCTCGGGCGTCCTGGCTAGGGAGAGCTCGAGATCGAACGCGGTACCCTCGCCCGGCCGGCTCGAGACTCGGATCTCGCCACCCATCAGGCCAACCAGGCGCCTGCAGATCGTGAGGCCGAGACCGCTGCCGCCGTAGAGGCGCGCGACCGAGGGGTCGGCCTGGGCGTAGGCGGTGAACAGATGCTCCTGCAGATGCTCCGGGATGCCGATGCCGGTATCACGGACGGTCAGGCCGAGGCGCAGCTCCGATGGCCGATCGGCGACCAGACGGACCGCGAGGCTGACCTCGCCCGCAGCCGTGAACTTGACCGCGTTGCCGAGCAGATTGAGGCAGATCTGGCGGAGCCTCCCCGGATCGCCCCGGACCGCGCCTGGCACGGCCGGATCGATCAGCAGACGAAGCTCGAGGCCCTTGTTGCGCGCACGCGGCATGAGCACTGCGATCACCCGCTCCAGAACCGTGCGCAGATCGAAATCGATGCGCTCCAGCTCCAGGCGGCCTGCCTCGACCCGCGACAGATCGAGGATATCGTTGATGATCGTGAGCAGCGCCTGGCCCGAATCATGCACCCCTTCGACGAAAACGCGTTGCTCTTCGGTGAGCGGCGTATCAAGCAGAAGCCGGGTCATCCCGATCACGCCGTTCATGGGCTCGCGAATTTCGTGGCTCATGGTCGCGAAGAAGACCGTCTTCGCCTCGTTGGCGCGCTCCGCTGCAAGTGCCCGCTCCCGCCACCGCTCGAGTTCGAGGCGGAGAGCCGCCAGCCCGTCGGGCGGCTGCGGCTCGGGCCCGGGCACGTCCGGTTGGGTGGATGCGTCGATCGGCATGATCTCGTGGTCTCCCGCGATCGCTGACGCCGGGGATGGCCCTTGTTCTCTTAAAACTTGGTTAACGCAAGCATCCGGAGATTCCGTGACACGCAGGGCTGGCGGCGGCGGATAACCCCCGCATCCTATCTATCAGGAACCTTGACTTTATGAATCTTTTCCTGTATGCGGACGAGACCCTATCCTCGCCTCTCCCCAACATCCGCCGTTCTCTTTCGGCTCCTCCTCAGAGAGATCTCCGATCCATGACTGCTGCCCGCCCCATCGCCGGCGCTCGGCGCACTGCGTCGCGCGTCATTGATTGGCGGCAAGCGGCCGAGCTGCTCGCACGCGGCGTCCCGCTTGCCACAGTCGCCCGTCAGCTCGGCTGCTCCCGGAGCCAGCTCTCGCGCAAGCGCAACCAGAGCGCTCCCTTCCGGCGCCTGCTCGCGGAGTTGGAGGGCGACGCCGGCGAGCGCAAGCACGACCGGATCGGCGACCTGCGCACCGCCGTCCACCTCGCGATCGAAACCGAGGTCAGAAAAGGCAATGTCCGTGTGATCCTCTGGCTCGCTGACCGGCTGAAGCTGATCACGCCGCCAGACGATCGCACTCCCGAGCAGGAGCTGTACGCGATCCTCGGCGGTCTCAGCGCGGACGAGCTGCGCGAGTTCGAGAGCCTCGGCGACAGATCACAAACCGGCTCAGATGGAGGAGGCGGTCGGGTTCGTCAGGACCAGATGCAGCCCTGCCTCGAAGTAGAGGGTCAGCCCGTGATCGAACCTGACGAATGAAAATCCGGAGACGTTCTCGCCGGTTGCGGTGACGTGGGTTCCGACCTGGCCCTCGGCTATCACGGCGCGGTCGGTGAGGATCCCGAGGCTGCGAAAGCCCGAGTCGTTGAAGAAGACGATCTCGCCGTTGGCATCGGCGACGAGGTCGGCCAGAGCCAATTCGATTTCGGCACCGGCCTCCTCGGGCGGCGGGCCATGCGTTCTGCCCGAAGCCTCGGGCTCGGCTGGACGCGTTCGTGCCGGCTTGCTCTCGTCGCTTGCCATGGCGGCTCAGATCAATGCCAGACCTGGTGTTGTGATTAACGTTAATTCCGCACCGTGACAAGCTACGGCCGATCTTAGCCTTGCCCAGGTTTCTGCGGTACGCAAATCATCATCGTCATCTAAGTCGATGCTGGTGATGGGAAAAAGCCATTAGGGCCGACCGTCGGCACGATGCCTCGGGGTACGCTCGACGGTCACTCGTCGGCGCCCGCGCTCAGCCCTGACCCTCCATCAGCCACGGCGGGTGGACGAATGCCGCGGCGTGCACGGCGGCCGTGTAGCAGCGAAGATCAAGAGGGCACGGTCGCCTCGCGAGCTCGGTGGCGTCCAGTTGCCGCTTGGCCGGATCATCGCACCCCCAGGCGAACACGAACGGCCCGCCGAGGTACGCCGGCACCGAGCTCAGAATGAAGCTGGTATCGACGAACACCCGCGCGAGCCGCTCGCGGCAGGCGCGGACGCGCTCCGGCTCGGACATCGGATTGCCGCTCTGTCCGACCAGGATGCCGCCCGGCCGCAGCCGCGCGCGGCAGTCGGCGTAGAACTGCTCGGTGAACAGAGCCTCGCCGGCCCCCATCGGGTCGGTCGTATCGAGGATGATCACGTCGAACTGCCGCCCGGTCTCTGCGACGAAGCGGACGCCGTCGGTGAACAGCAACTCGGTGCGCGGATCGTCAAAGGCCCCCCCGTGGATGGCCGGCAGCCAAGCCCGCGCGATCTCGACCACGCCGGGATCGAGTTCGACCATCGTGACCCGCGCGAGGGCCGGGTGCTTGAGCGCTTCCTCGAGCGCGCCGCCGTCGCCGCCGCCGATGATCAGCACCTCACGCGCCGCCCCGTGGGCCATGATCGGCACATGGGTCATCATCTCGTGGTAGATGAACTCGTCGCGTTCACTGGCCTGGACAATGCCGTCCAGGACCAGAACGCGGCCGAGCGTCGCATTCTCGAAGATCATGACCTCCTGCAGGCCCGTGTGCTTCTGCAGGAGCACCCGCTCGATCGCGATCCGCTGCCGCCAGTGCGGATGATAGATCTCCTCGAACCAGGTCATCGATGCGGTCCGCTAAACGACGCCGCGCAGCTGCTCGGTGATCGCGATTCGACCGGCCTTGAAGACGTATTTCAGGATCGGGATCACCCGGTGCGGCTTCGCCGACCCGCACATGAAGACGTCGATCGCGGCGTAGCCGCGCTCTGGCCAAGTGTGGATCGAGACGTGCGACTCCGCCAGCAGCGCGACCCCGGACACGCCGCCGCTCGGCGCGAATTCGTGCAGGTGCAGATGCAGGAGCGTGGCACCGGCCGCGTTGATCGCCCGCCGGAGCGCGATCTCGATGACACCCATGTCGTCGAGATATTTGGCATCCCACAAGTCGATGATCAGGTGGCTGCCGGCATACCGCAGACCGTCGCGCTCGACGAAATGGTCATCGGCGAGATGATCGGCCGGGATAACCGGGGCCGCCGCCTCACCCCATTGGACTTCGACCTCGACGCCGGCGTTGTCCGCCTTTGCTTCGACGTCCACCCCAATTTGGGCAAGAGAGTGCCTCATCATCGCTCTCCCCCGCAAACCAGCAGTGCACCCGAAGGTTCAGAACGCAGCGATATGTCGGTTTGACCAAGTCTTTGCAAGGGCGAATTGGCAATTTGTTGCACATGCATTCACGCGCCCGTAGTGCCTGCCCTGCGAAGCTTCACGGGTAGCGGCGATACCCAGCGTAAAGAGAACAGCTCAGTTTCTTTCTGACGTCCGCATCCATGCCGCTCGACATCAAAGATCAAGGAGCAAGGAGCTGGTGGCATGGCGCGGCCGGGCTGAATTTCGGCAACTGCCGGCCGACTCGACCTACCTCTGCTGAAGGCGAGGAGTTCGGCGATACCTCGGTCCGCCGGCGCTTCGGACGAAGGCGCGAAGCCCGGTCGGACCCGCCGGATGTCAGCAAGACGTGCAGCATCCGTGAAGCCAGCCTCGCCCCTGAATGAGCGTCTCACGATCGCTAGATTTCGGGGTAGCTCTTGACCTCGGCTTTCGCTCCAGGGTGGGTGACCGCGCCCAGACGAGCGGGGCCGACGGTCTGGGCGTATTTCCAGAGCGTGCCGGAGGTGTACATCGAGCGCGGCGGCTGCCAGCTCTGGCGGCGGCGGTCGAGCTCCCCGGTCGGCAGCTCGACGTCGAGCGTGCCAGCCTCGGCGTCGATCGCGATCATGTCGCCGTCCCGCAAGAGCCCGATCGAACCGCCGACCGCCGCCTCCGGCCCGACATGGCCGATGCAGAAGCCGCGGGTTCCGCCCGAGAACCGGCCATCCGTGATCAGCGCCACCTTGTCGCCCATGCCCTGACCGTAGAGCGCCGAGGTCACGCTCAGCATCTCGCGCATCCCCGGCCCGCCCCTCGGCCCCTCGTAGCGGATCACCAGGACCTCGCCCTCGCGATAGCGGCGTCCCTGGACCGCGGCCATCGCGTCCTCCTCGGTGTCGAAGCAGCGCGCCGGGCCGCGGAACTTCAGGCTCTTGAGACCAGCGACCTTGACGATCGCGCCCTCTGGCGCCAGCGAGCCCTTGAGCCCGACCACGCCGCCCCAGCTGGTGATCGGGTCGGCCACCCGCCGGATCACCGGCTGCTCGGCGTCGAAGGTGACATCGGCCAGATTTTCGGCGATCGTCCTGCCGGTCACGGTGATGCAGTCGCCGTCGAGATAGCCGCCATCGAGCAGCGCCTTCATCAGCATCGGCACGCCGCCCGCATCGTGCAGGTCGCGCATCACGTACTTCCCGGCCGGCTTGAGGTCGGCGATATACGGCGTGCTGCGGAAGATCTCGCAGACGTCGTCGAGGTCGAAGTCGATCCCGGCCTCGTTGGCGATCGCCGGCAGGTGCAGGCCGCCGTTGGTCGAGCCGCCCGAGGCCGCGACCACCCGCGCCGCGTTCTCGAGCGATCTGCGGGTCACGATGTTGCGCGGCCGGATGCCCCGCTCGATCAGCGCCATGACCGCCT
>DATAOG010000592.1:0-3109 GCA_036265855.1 Geminicoccaceae bacterium
GTGAACCCCAGAGTTGTGGAGGGTCGACTTTTCGCACTCCGTCGGCGACGGTCGTGGCGACGTTGATCTGGTCTAGGCGGAACTTGATGGGGCAAAAGGTTCTCTGATCGGTGAACGGCTGGCTGCTCGGGTTGATCACCGCCGGGTCATTGTTCTTTCCGGGCTCCAGCATGAAGGTCGCAAGGGGGTGGGGCGCGTCGGACCAGCGTCGGGATTCGAGGAGCCTGTCTTTGGTTTTGCTCGGTCATCCCATCTCGACGGGATGACGCTTTGGTTGACGTCTTGATGTCGGGTGCTAATCTCCCCCTGAAACTCAACAGTTTCGTAGGGAAACTCCGAGGATTCCGACGCGTCGCCAGCGCGCGGGGCCGGCCGATTGCCGGCCGCACTGGCGTCGTCGGGGACGCGAAGCGCCGGGGTGGGGACATGGACATAGGCGAGCCGCTCAAGGATCTGGGGCCGGTCGACATCGGACGGGCCGCGGCGCTGGCCGACACCCTGACCGAGGTCGACTGGACCGGCAACACCTTCCGCCAGGACATGCTCGCCGACCCGGTCCACTGCGTCACCAACAACATCATCTTCAAGCACGAGTGGCATCCCTCGGCCTCGCGCACCGGGATCCAGCACTTCGAGGATCTGGTCTACTTGTGGGCGACCCAGCGTAACCTCGACCCCGAGCAGTATCTGCCGGTCGGGCGCGAGGAAACCGACGTCTGGCCGGTGTTCACGCTGCCGACTGGCTCCGCTACCGGGACGTGCTGGGGCCGCTCGTCGAGCAGGTGATCGGGCCTTTGAAGACCGCGCATGGCGTGGTCACGCGGCTGGCGCTCGTGCGCCTGGCGGCAGGCGGCCACATCCTGCCGCACATCGACGGCCACGCAATGGCGGTCAGGGCGCACCGCATCCACGTGCCGCTGACCTCCTCGCCCGCGGTCGAATACAAGATCGGCGGCCGCAAGTTCACGATGCGCGCCGGCCGCGCCTATGACTTCAACAACCGGGTCCGCCACTCGGTGCGCAACAAGGGCAAGCGGCCGCGGGTCAACCTGTTCGTCGACTACTACCCGAACCCCGGCCTGGTCGTCGGCAATCCGCTGTCATCCTCGATGCCGCTCCACACCCGCCCGGCGCCCCGCTTGAACTGAGCGTGCCGCCCGGCCGGCTGCCCGACCGCCGGCAGGAAAGGGTCTCGGGAGCATCGAGGCGCTCTCGGCAGGGTGGCACGCGACTCCTAGGGATGGACCAGGTGCAGATGCCGCGGGCCGGCGCCATCCCGGGGCTCGGTGACCTGGTCGATCAGGTGCACGAAGGAGCCGGCGACCGTGCCCGAGCGGGCGCCGACGTTGCCGAGCGCCCGCGCCTGGGCGTCGGCGACCCCGAACAGCGCCGGCGCGTCGCCCGCCTCGCTGAGCGTCGCATAATGGAATTCGTGGCCGCGGTAGGTCGTGCCGGCCTGGCCGAGCGGGCTCGTCTCGAGCAGCCTGACCCGCCGATAGCCGAGCTGCAGCCGCGGCTTTGCGAAGCTGGTCGCGACCGGTAGCAGCCCGGCCATCGCGTGGCGCAGGCCGGCCTGGTCGATGAGCGCGCGTCCGAGCGCCATGAAGCCGCCGCACTCGCCGTAGATGAAAGCGCCCCGCGCCGCGGCCGCGCGCAGGCCGTCGAGGAACTGCCGGTTGGCGGCGAGCCGGCCGGCGTGCAGCTCGGGATAGCCACCCGGCAGATAGACCGCATCGGCGCCCGGGTCCGGCGGCTGGTCGGCGAGCGGCGCGAACGGCAGGACCTCGGCGCCCGCGACCCGCCAGCCCTCGAGCGTCGCGGGGTAAGCGAAGGCAAAGGCGAGATCTGAGGCGACCGCGACCCGCTGGCCGAGCGGCCTGAGCGGCCGCGCGGGCGGGCCGTAGAGGCCGAGCCCGAACGGCCGGGCGAGGCGGACCAGCCGCTCCAGATCAATTTCTGCCGCGACGATCTCGGCGGCCCCCTCCAGCCAGCCCTCCAGCCCGGGCAGTTCGGCGGCCGGGACCAGGCCGAGGTGGCGCGCCGGCAGCTCGAGCCGTCGATCGGTCGGCAGGCAGGCCAGCACCGGCTGCGCGAAACGGTCGTCGCAGGCGCGCCGGAGCAGCGCCGCGTGCCCGGCGCCAGCCACGCGGTTGAACAGGATCCCGGCAACCTCGACGTCGTCCCGATGGTGGATGAAGCCCTCGATCAGGGCGGCCGCGGATGCGCCCATGCCGCGCACATCGACCACCAGCAGCACCGGCAGGTCGAACAGGCTCGCCAGATCCGCGGTCGAGCCCTGGCCGTCGGCGGCGCCGTCGAACAGCCCCATCACGCCTTCGCCGAGCACGAGTCCGACGCCGTCCGCGACCCGATCGCCCAGTGCCGCGAGCGTCTCGATGCGCATCGCCCAGCTGTCGAGGTTGACCGAGGGCCGGCCGGAGGCCTGCGCGTGGAGCATCGGGTCGATGTAGTCCGGGCCGACCTTGAATCCCGCCACCGTCTCGCCCCGGCGGCGGAAAGCGCGCAGCAGCGCGAGCGTGATCGTGGTCTTGCCGCTGCCGGACGCCGGCGCGGCGATGATGATGCCGGGCGCGCTCATGGCGGCGCGCTCACCAATCGGGGCTCATCGGGTGCTTGCCGAAGGCCGGCGGCTGGATGAAGATTGTCCGGGTCATGGTTCGGCTAGTTTAGCCCGAACCGGCGGCCAGGATGAAGCGAGCACAGCGGGATCGCCGGCGCCAGATGGGACGCAAACCGAAGGCCCTGCTCCGCCGGGGCTGGACCACCGGGGCGTGCGCCGCGGCGGCGGCCAAGGCCGCCTACCTCGGGCTGCTGACCGGCCGCTTTCCTGACCCGGTCGCGATCCGGCTGCCGGGCGGCGAGCAGCCCCGGTTCGATCTGGCGGAACGCGCGCTCGGCGGTGGCAGCGCGACCGCCGGCGTGATCAAGGACGCGGGCGACGATCCTGACGTCACCCACGGCGCCCTGGTCCAGGCCAGCGTCCGCCGGGGCGAGCCGGGCAGCGGCGTCGTGTTCATTGCCGGCGAGGGCGTCGGCGTGGTCACCCGGCCGGGCCTGCCGGTGCCGGTTGGCGAGCCCGCGATCAACC
>DATAOG010000593.1:0-2887 GCA_036265855.1 Geminicoccaceae bacterium
GAGCGGGCAGCGCGACGAGGGAGCACGAACCGTGCGAGAGATCTTCTCTGCGGCTGTCTTCATTCTGCTGTTGGCCACCGCGATTCCGGCGGCCACCGCTGCCGGAACAGATCAGGGGGACCCGTCCGGGAGTACAGGTGCAACCGTCGAGAAAGTGATCACCGGCACCGTTGACTCGTTCGACAAGGACACCGGCGCGGTCGTGATCAATGGCAAGACCCTCTACATAACCGCCAACGGCGAAATGGCGCTCCCCAACGTCGGTCAAAAGGTGACCTATGTTTACGAGCAGCGCGACGGCCGCAATGTGGTCACGTCATTCCGCCTCGGGCAATGACTTCGGGCTGGCTCGAGCAGGCCGCCCCACAAACTCCTTTTGACCGCCCTTTCGGTCTGCGGTCCGCCGCCTTAGCCTCGCCTTCACCCCTTCGCCGCACACTCGCGCTGAGATGGCGAGGGGCGGCGGTCATGGCGCAAAGCAATCCGGAACTCTGGCAGAAGCTGGCGAAGTTCGAGGTCAGCCCGCCGGGCAACCTGTTCAGCTTCGCCAGGCGGCTTGCCCGCGAGAACGGCTGGCCGATCGCGTTCGCGCGCCTTGCGTTCGAGGAATATCGGCGCTTTCTCTATCTCTCGGTGGTCGCCCCGCAGCCGCTGACCGCGCCTGATGCGATCGAGCGGGTCTGGCGGCTGCATCTCGAATACCCGACCCATTACGGTCAGGCGCTCTGCCGGGAGGTGCTGGGCTGCCGCCTGCGCTACCCGCGGTCAGACGGAGCCGGACGCGAGGCGGGCTACAGCGCCACGCTCGCCGTCTACGAAGCCGAGTTCGGCAGCGCGCCGCCCCGCGAGATCTGGTCCCGCGCCGAGCCGCGGGCAAACCGGGCTCCGGCATCGGTGGACGCGCGCGCGCCGCAGCCCGGTCGCGCCGCCCTCGGCCCCGCTCAGCTGCCGGCGCTCCCGGTCATGGCCGCCGCACATCGAGCATGACGATCGAGACGTTGTCCTGGCCGCCTGCGGCGATCGCGCCCTCGAACAGCAATCGGACCGATTCGCGGTCGTCCTCTCCCAGGCAGGCCTCGAGCGCGGCGCGCGGCACGAGATCGGACAGGCCGTCGCTGCAGATCAGATAGCGCTCGCGCGCCGCCGGCGGCACCGCCAGAACGTGCGGCTCGATCGCGCTCGCCTCGTAGGCGCCGCCCAGGGTCTGCGTGATCAGATGGCTGGTGATCGCAGCGGTGCGGCCGTCGGCGAGCTTGGGGCCGGGCGTATCGTCGATGCTGAGCTGCTCGAGCCTCGACGCGGTGCCTGAGTCGAGGATCCGATAGACCCGGCTGTCGCCGACGTTGAAGGCGAGGCTGCCGGACGGGCCGACCACGACGCCGGCGACCGTCGTGCCCATGCCGAGCTGCGCCGGATGCTTTCGCATCCGCGCGAACAGCTCCGCGTCGGCCTCGGCCAGCAGCCCCGCGAGCGCCGCCGCATCGACCGCCCGGCCCGCCCGCGCCGTCAGGTGCCCGGCGACCGCGCGGCTCGCGACCTCGCCCGCGGCATGGCCGCCCATGCCGTCCGCGACCAGAGCGAGCACCGGCCCCTTGACCTCGATCTCGAACGACTCCGGCGCCGCCATCGGCGCGCTCATGACCCAGGCGCCGATCGCGATCGTATCCTCGTTGGCCGCGCGCACGGCGCCCTGATGGGTGAAGCCGATCGCGCGCAGCCGGCCGGTCGCGGGTGCCGACATCGCGCGCGGCCCGGTCGCTAGCCGTCGAGGATCGCGACCGCGCGGGTCCAGCCCGCCGAGGCGCCCTTGACCTTGACCGGGAAACAGCAGACCTGAAATCCGGTCGCCGGCAGATCCCCGAGACTGGCGAGCTTCTCGAGGTGGCAGTAGCCGATCTCGCGGCCGGCCTTGTGGCCCTCCCAGATCAGGCCGGCATCGCCGGTCCGGGCGTAGGCTTGGGCGGTCTTCGAGAACGGCGCGTCCCAGCTCCAGCCGTCGGTGCCCGTGACCCGGACCCCGCGCTCGAGCAGCCAGAGCGTGCCGGCCCGCCCGCAGCCGCAGCCGCGATCGATGTAGTCGTCGGCGCCGTAGCGGGCGCCGGCCGCGGTGTTCATCAGCACGATCTCGAGCGGACGGAGCTCGTGGCCGATCCGCGCGAGCTCCGCCTCGATGTCGGCGGGCGTGACCACGTAGCCGTCGTCGAAGTGGCGGAAATCGAGCTTGACGCCCGGTTGGAAGCACCAGTCCAGCGGCACCTCATCGATCGTCGCCGCCCGCTCGCCGCGGTTCATGGTCGAGGCGTAGTGCCAGGGCGCATCGAGATGGGTGCCGTTGTGGGTCGTGAGCGCGACCCGCTCGAGCGCCCACGCCTCGCCGTCCGGCAGATCGGCCGCGGTCAGGCCCGGGAAGCAGGCGAGCAGGCTCGGCAGCGTGTCCTTGTGGTCGAGATAGGTGATCTCCGGCAGCATGAACGGCGGGTCGGAGCGGATACCCGCCTGCAGCGCGACCGAGATGTCGATCAACTTGCGGGCCATGACGCCTCCCCGGTAGATCGACGACGAACAGCTCCGGACGCGGCGCGTCCCTTGGTCGCGGCCCGGTCACGACGGAGCAGGACGCCGCCAGGATATGATCACGCCAGATGCCGATTTCGCAGGCCGGTCCACGCCAGGCAACGGCGGTCCATTGCCGGCACGCCCGCGGCCGTATGCCCTTTCCTTACACCCCCGTTGCGGCGAGCACCACCACCGGTGCGGCCGGGTTCCGATCGGACAGGGCCATTTGCGAGCTGCATCGCCTTGTGCTTTGGTGGCCGCCTGGATTTTCGGCCTGGCGGCCGCCGCCGGGCGGGCGCGACGCTCACGGAACCGGTCATGACGGCTCGAT
>DATAOG010000594.1:0-3004 GCA_036265855.1 Geminicoccaceae bacterium
GTCGCCGTCCTGACCGGGCTGCTAGCGCCCGATGCCGGTCAGGTCCGCCTCGCCGGCGAGGGAGCACCCAGCCTCGTCGACCGCCGGAGCTGGCGCGAGCGGGTCGCCTGCGTCTATCAGAAGTCGACCGTGATCCCGACCCTCACGGTCGCCGAGAACCTGTTCCTGAACGCGCATCCGACCTTCGCGGGCGGCTTCGTCGCCTGGCCGGCGCTGCGCCGGCAGGCGGCGCGGGTGCTCGAGGACTGGGGCCTCGAGGTCGATGTCGAGCTGGACGCCGAGCGCCTCACGGTCGAGCAGCGCCAGATCGTGGAGATCGCCCGCGCGCTCTTGCAGGGCACCCGCTTCATCATCCTCGACGAGCCGACCGCCCAGCTCGAAGGGCGCGAGGTCGCCCGCCTGTTCGAGCGGATCGTTCGCCTTCAGGAGGCCGGCGTGACCTTCCTCTACATCTCGCATCATCTCGAGGAGATCTATGAGGTCTGCCGGAGCGTCACCGTGCTGCGCGATGGGCGGGTGGTCGCCAATGCGCCGCTCTCGGCCATGCCCAAGGAGCGCGTGGTCGCGGCCATGGTCGGCGACGCGCTGCGCGCCGCGGCCGGGCCGGGTCGGGAGGGCCGGCCGCCGCCCGCCGGGCGGGTTGCCTGCCTGGAGGTGCGCGGGCTTTGCATCGAGGGTGCCGCCTTCGACCTGAGCTTTCAGGTCGCGGCCGGCGAGACCGTCGGGCTGGCCGGCCTCGCGGGCTCGGGCAAGGAGCAGGTCGGCGATGCGATCGCCGGGCTGGTGGCGCCGTCCGCGGGCGAGATCCGGGTCGCCGGCGCACCGCTCCGCCTGGGGGTGGTTATCGACGCCTGCCGCAAGGGCGTGGGCTACGTACCGCGCGACCGCCACCGGCGCGGCATCGTGCCCCAGCTGTCGCTCGCCGAGAACCTGACGCTCACCATCGCCGAGCGGCTGGGGCCGGCCGGCCTCGTGCGGCCGGCAGAGCGGGACCGCGAGGCGGGCCGGCTGGTGCGCTCGCTCGAGATCGTCGCGGCCTCAACCGAGCAGCCGATCGCCGAGCTCAGCGGCGGCAATCAACAGAAGGCCATGCTCGGCCGGGCGCTCGCCTCGGAGCCCAAGGTCCTGGTGGTGGCCCATCCGACCCAGGGTGTCGACATCGCGTCCAAGGAGGCGCTGTTCGGGATCCTGGAGCAGGCGCGCACCGCCGGCACGGGCGTGCTGATCGTTTCCGACGATCTCGACGAGCTGGTCGGCTGCGACCGGGTGCTGGTGATCTTCCGTGGCCGGCTGGTGGCGGAGTTCGGTGCCGGCTGGCGGGACCACGACCTGGTCGCGGCGATCGAGGGGGTGGAACGTGGCGACTGAAGCACGGGGTCTCGAGGCGAGCCCGACCGGCATCGGCGCGGATCTCCGCCGGCGCGCGTCCGCGTTCCGCTTCCGTGAGCTCACTCTGCTGCCGGCAATCGGGCTCGCGATCGTCGCCGGCGCCCTGGTCAGCGATGCCTTCCTGACCACGAACAACTTTCTCAACATCCTGCAGCAGTCGTCCGAGCTGTCGGTCCTGGTGATCGCGGAATCGCTGATCCTGATCGCAGGCAAGTTCGATCTGTCGCTGGAGTCGACGGTCGGCCTGCCGCCGATGCTGGCCGCCTGGCTGATCGTCAGCGAGACGACCTTCGGCGGCTCAGGGTTCGGGCTGAACGTCTGGCTCGCGATCCTGGTGTTGTTCGCGACCGGCGCCCTGATCGGCGCGATCAATGGTCTCCTCGTGGTCCGGCTGCGGCTCAACGCCTTCATCGTGACGCTTGCGATGCTGATCCTTCTGCGCGGCGTCACGCTCGGGATTACCAATGGCAAGACCCTGTTCGACCTGCCGCGCGCCTTCCTCTATCTCGGCAGCGGCAAGTGGGCGGGCGTGCCGGTTTCGATCTGGATCGCGGGCGTCCTCTATCTCGTGGTCGGCCTGTTCCTGCGCTACCACCGCACGGGCCGCGCCATCTACGCGATCGGCGGCAACGCCGAGGCGGCACGTGCGGCCGGCATCCGGGTCGAGCGGATCACCTTCGGCCTCTACGTCGTGGGCGGTCTGCTCGCGGCGCTTGCAGGCCTGATGCTGACCGGCCGGATTGCCTCGGTGGTCGCGAGCCAGGGGCAGAACATGATCTTCTATGTGTTCGCCGCGGCGGTGATCGGCGGCATCAGTCTGAACGGCGGCCGCGGCCGGCTGCTGGGTGCGCTGACGGGGGTCCTGCTGCTCGGTATCTTGCAGAACGTCCTCACTCTGTCGCAGATCGCTGCCTTCTGGATCGATGCCGCCTATGGTCTGATCATTCTGGTCGCGTTGATCCTTGCCCGGGTCACCGGCGGCGCCGCGCGCGAAGCCTGAACGTCCGCGGCGGGCAGAGCATGGCCGAGGCGTGCTCGCGCTCATTCGCCGAACATCTTGGCCACTCCTCGCAAGAGAGCGCCTGAACAGGGCCATTCGCCGAGACATCCCTGTTCACGGCACCCGATGCTCACGAGAGCCGGAACTTAACCAGCGACGTTCGGTTCGAATCCGGCGCGTTGCGTGTGAGGCCGCGGGGGTGGGGCTTGAGCATCGTTGACGTGCTGCTGGGCCGCAGGCTCGCGAACCGCGAATCCGGCGAACGGAAGATCGGAGCCTTCGAGGGCGTGCCCGCCATGGGGCTCGATGGCTTGGGTTCATCGGCCTACGGGCCCGAGGCGGCGCTCACGGTCCTGGCTCCGCTGGGCGCGGCGAGCCTGGGGTACATCGGCTGGGTCATGGCGCCGATCGTGGCGCTGCTCGCGATTCTCTTCGCTTCCTACTGGCAGACGATCCGCGCGTACCCCAGCCATGGCGGAGCCTACACCGTCGCCAAGGACAATCTCGGAACCAACCCCAGCCTGCTGGCCGCCGCGGCCCTGATGATCGACTACGTGCTGAACGTCGCCGTCGGGATCTCGGCAGGCGTGGGCGCGCTGGTTTCGGCGCTGCCCG
>DATAOG010000595.1:0-4381 GCA_036265855.1 Geminicoccaceae bacterium
ACGTAGATCAGATCGCCGGGTCGCACGAGTCCGCCCGCCGCGCCGAAATAGCCCGGCGCCACACCTCCTCGAGCCTATCCGAGGTCCCATAGCCGTAGACGCGGAACGCGCGGGTCCCCGGCACGAAGAAGGCTTCCTGGAGATCGGATCGGCGGAAGGTCATGACAGCTCCTGTTCGAATGGCCTGATCGACGTTCTTGCCGCTCCGGGCGGACCACCGAGGTCAGCCCTGCGAGCCCGGCAAGCCTGCAGATCGGAGCGGCGGACAGCCACATTTTGCCGCCGGCGTGACTCCGTCACAGAATATATTCTTATTTGTGCTCCCCTCTCAACCGATTTCTGCCAGCTCACTCGCTTTCCGAGCCTGCGCATCGGCGCCGGCGCATGGAGCGCGGCGTTGGACCGGGAGCATCGAAGGCATCGGCGCGAACGGCGTCGCTGTTGCATATTTTCCTATTTCTCGCTATCCTGCCGGCGTTGCCAGCCGCCGGAGTGGCGGCCCCGGAGTCCCGAGCAGGAGAGCGAACCATGATCAGCGATGCCCGCGCGCGTGCCAGCCGGCGGAACGGCGCCAAGTCGCGCGGGCCGCGCACGGTCGCGGGCAAGGCGCGCTCGGCGCGCAACGCGCTCAAGCACGGCCTGCGCGCCCGCAAGCTCGTGCTGCTCGAAGACGAGGACCCGGCCGAGTTCCGGCAGTTCGCGCGCGCCCTCGAGGCCGAGCTCGCGCCCGCAGGCCGGCTCCAGGCCGATCTGGTCGGCCGGATCGCGATCGCCGCCTGGCGCGCGCGGCGGGCGGACCGGCTCGAGGCGGGCGTGCTCGGCGGCTATCTCGAGAGCGCCGGCGCGGCCGATGCCGACCCGGGCACCGCGCTCGCCACGGGCCTGACCCGGGACAACTACGGCCCGCGCGTGCTCGCGACGCTCGTCCGCTATCGCGGCTCGGTGCTGGCGGAATTGTTCCGCTCGCTCGCGGCGCTGAAGCTGCTCCAGACCGGGGCGCGCGGCCGCTCCGGGCCCGGCCGCGACCTGCTGCCGGCGGCCGCCAGCGGAGCCGAACGAACCCGAGAAAGCCCGGCGCGACAAGAGCTTGGGTCGAGCGGGCCCCCGCCTGATCCCGGCCCGCCCGGCGCCGCGCCGGCCGCCCGGCGTTGAGGAAGCTTCGCTCGATGCCGGTTCCGGAGAACGGCTGCAAGCTCGTGGCAAGCAGGTCAAGTGCCGACTGCGGCTTCTTGCGCCCGGCGCCGCAAGGCGCGGGCTCACTTCGAGCCGGCCTGCGTCGTCGGCTCGTGGCCGAGCGTGTCGCGCAGGCGCTGCATCGCCTCGCCGAATGTCGCCCAGTCACCCTTGGCCAGGGCCTGCTGGGCGGCGTCGAGCGCCTGGCGCGCCTGCGCCAGGTCGGCGGGCGGCGTCGCGGGCGCGCCGCCCGCGACGACCGCTGCGGTCTCGGGCGCGCCGCCGAACACGACCTGGAGCGACTGCCCGAGCGTCGGCTCCATCGCGACCTTCTGGCCGTCGCTGACGATCACCCGCTTCAGCTGCGGGATGTCGTTGTCCTCGGCGCGCAGATAGACCGGCTCGACGTAGACGAAGGCGTCGTCGATCGGGATCACCAGAAGATTGCCGCGCAGCACCTGCGAGCCGCGCTGGTCCCAGAGCGAGAGCTGCTGCGAGATCGTCGTGTCCTGGTCGATCGTGGCCTCGATCTGGGTCGGGCCCAGGACCAGCCGCTCCTTGGGCAGCCTGAACACCACGAGCTGGCCGTAGTGCGGCGGGTCCGAGCGCGCCGCGAGCCAGGCGATCATGTTGTCGCGGTGCGCCGGCGTCAGAGGCGTCAGCAGCAGGAACTCGAGCCGGGGCTCGCCCGGCATCCGGATCAGCACGTAATAGGGCTCGACCGGCACCGAGCGGCCGCCGTACTTCTCCTGCGGGATCTGCCAGAGGTCCTCGCTGTTGTAGAACACGTGCGGCACGTTCATGTGGTAGACGGCGTACTTGCCCGCCTGGATCGCGAACAGGTCCTCGGGATAGCGCAGATGCGCCTTCAGGCCCGCCGGCAGCGCCTCGAAGGGCTGGAACAGGCCCGGGAACGCCGCCGCGTAGACCCGCAGAACCGGGTCCTTCGGGTCGATCGCATAGAAGCTGACGTCGCCCTGATAGGCGTCGACCACGATCTTGACCGAGTTGCGGATGTAGCTGATCCCGGCCTCGGTCGGCTCGGCGTAGGGGAAGCGCTCGGCCGTGGTGTAGGCGTCCTGGATCCAGACCAGGCGGCCCCGGTCGAGCACGAGATAAGGGTCGCGATCGAGCACGAGGAACGGCGCGATCTTGCCGATCCGGTCCTGGATCTGGCGCCAGAGCTGGATCCGGCTGTCGGCGCGCAGGTAATCCGAGATCAGAAGGTTGATGTCGAACTCGTGCCAGGCGTAGACCAGCCGCTTGAGCGAAGTGTCGAGCAGGACGTCGCCGTGACCCTGGTAGCTCGTGTAGACGTTGTCGTCGCCCTTGGGATAGTCGAACTCGCGCACGCCGGTGTTGACCAGCCGATATCCTAATTCTTCCTCGCCGTAGTAGATCGCGGGCTCCTGCACCTCGAGCCCGGGCGGCGCGACCGGCGGAATGTCCCTGATCACCAGGACCGGCCGGCCATCGGGCGTCTTGTCGGCGCCGGGCGTCATGACCAGGCCGTAGCCGTGGGTGTATTGCAGGCGCCGGTTGACCCAGGTGATGCCCTTGCCCGGCAGGTTCTGCGACAACTCGCGGCCGGAGAGCAGCACCTGGCGGAGATCGCCGTGCAGCGGATAGCGGTCGACGTCGACGTCCTCGAACGTGTAGTAGGTGCGGATCTGCTGCAGCTGGCGGAAGGTCTGCTTGAGCGGCTGCCAGTCCCACAGGCGGATGTTGTTGACCGTGTCCTCGTTGGCCTCGATCTCGGCCATCGTCAGCGTCGGCTTCGGGTCGTAGGCCCGGCTCTCGACCGCATCGAGGCCGAACGCGGTGCGGGTGAGATCGATGTTGCGCTTGAGATAGGGTTGCTCGAGCTCGAGCTCGTTCGGCTCGACCATCAGCCGCTGGACCGCGACCGGCAGCACCACCTGGATCATCAGCATGGCGCCGAGAAAGCCGCCCGCGAGCGCGAACACCAGGCGCGCCCGGCCGGCGGCGACCGCGGCATAGGCTGCGAGCGCGAACAGCACGGTCAGCAGCGCAGCCGCCCAGAGCGCGAACCGGGTGACATGGACCGCGGTGTAGCCGGCACCGAACACCGCGCCCGTGGATTCGGTCAGCAGCCCGTAGCGGTCGAGCACGTAGCCCGAGGCCCAGGCGAGCAGGAACAGCACGGCGTTGGCGAGCACGTGATTGAGCACCGCCCGGGGCGCCACGATTCCGACCGCCGGGCGGTAGCCGATCAGCCCCGCCCTGCGATAGGCGATGAACAGCAGCACGGTCGCCGCGAAGGCGAGCATCGTGACCGTGTTCTGGATCCGGTCGAGGAACGGCAGCCGGAACAGATAGAAGCCGATGTCGTGCCCGTAGAGCGGGTCGGTCTGGCCGAACGGCTGCGCCCACAGGAAGCGGATGAAGGCGTCCCAGCCCTCGGCGAAGCCGAGCCCGATCACCAGCGCGGCGATCAGCGGCGCCAGCAGCTCGAACGCGCGGATCACCCCGGGCGGTACCAGGCTCGCGACCTGTGCCGCGGGGCCCGTGGTCTGGAACGTGCCGATCAGGTCGACCCGGCGCGTCAGCAGGCGGAGGTTGACCCAGGCGTAGACGAACACGATCAGGGTCGCGGCCGCGAACAGCCCGATCCGGATCGCGAGCAGGCGCCAGAATACCTCGCAATAGCCGATTGCCTGAAACCAGAACAGATCGGCGAGCCAGCCGAGTGCCAGCAGCGCGGCAACCAGCAGCGGGATCAGGAGCCAGAGCACCCGAAGCGAGGTGAAGAAGCGCACGAGGCTGCTCATCGGGCAAGGTCCGCCTTCCCGGTGGTCGACGCTGCCACGGCCGCCGGCGGCCCGGAGCCCTTCGAGCCCGAAGCGGCGCCTCACCGGGGCGCGATGCCACGGGTCCGATATAGGCCGGCGATCGGGATTGCGCCAATCACGACCGCTCCGGGGAGCGCGCGGCCGCGGCTCCTGGCGCCATGGCCAGCCGGCACCAGGGCCGCGAAAGCCGGCTGCGGCTGGCCCGAGGCGCCCCCGGGCCCGGCTCGGCTCGCCGGATGACCGAGCTCGTCGAAGTCGGGCGGTTCGGCACCGCCGCCGAGGCCGAGCAGCGGGCGCTGGTGCTGGCTGCGGTCGGGATCGAGGTTCACCTGCTCCGCGATGCCGGCGCGGTCAGGCTCTGCGTGCCAGCCTCCCTGGCGCTGCGCGCCGACTAC
>DATAOG010000596.1:0-2520 GCA_036265855.1 Geminicoccaceae bacterium
GTCGAGCCGGTAGAGCCTGCGCGCGTTGTTGCGACGGATCATCTCGAGCCGCTCGGGCGCCAGGCCGCGGGGCAGGGCCTGGGCCGGGTCGTCGAAGTCCCAGTGCGGGTAGTCGGTCGCATACAGGAGCCGGTCGAAGCCGATCCACGCCATGACGTCCAGCACGTGCTCGCGGCGCTCGGGCTCCTCCATCGGCTGGGTCGTGATCCAGATGTGATCGCGGATGTAGTCCGACGGCTGGCGGGTCAGATGCGGGACCTCGTCGCGGGCGCGTTGCACCTGCCTGTCAAGGCGCCAGGCGAGCGCCGGCAGCCAGCCGAAGCCGCCCTCGATGAGGACCACCTTCAGGGTCGGAAACTGCTCGAACACGCCCTCGAGCACCAGGCTCGCGACCAGCGTCTGGCAGGTGGTCGAGTGGCCGGTCATCTCCTCGATGTAGAAGGACGGCCAGCCGGCCGCGGACACCGGAAAGCCGCTGTAGCCGAACACGTGGACGCCGACCGGCAGGTCGTGCCGGCAGGCGGCCTCGAAGATCGGCCAGTAGCGGCGCTTGCCAAGCGGCTCGCTGGTCCGGCTCAGCACCAGGATCTGCTTGAAGTGCGGATTGCCGGCGCAGCGCTCGATCTCGGCGCAGGCCATGGCGCCGTCGTCGTAGGGGACCACGATCGAGGCTTTGAGCCGGTCGTCCTCGCGGGTCCAGGCGTCCAGCTGCCAGTCGTTGATCGCGCTCGCCATCGCGGCGCTGAAGCCGAGGTTCTGGTCGCCCTGGCCGGTGACCGCGAGCGGGTTCAGGATCGCGGTCTCGACGCCGTAGGCGTCCAGATAATGCTCGCGCATGAACGCGAGGTCGCTGCCGGGCCGATCGCCCGCAGGCGTCCAGGCGTCGCGACGACAGGCGCGCGGCGCCGCCTTGGGGTAGGGGTCCATCTGGCCGAAGCCGTGGCGCGGCCGCAGCCCGTAGGTGTTGAGATGGCGCCACCAGCGGTCCGCAAGATAGGGCCTGAGCTCCGCGAACGACTTGACGGTCGGGTGGACGTCGCAGTCGATGATCCCGGTCCGGCTCGCGCGGGCCTGGGCCGGCTGCCGCGGCGGCTGCGCCAGCGGACGCTCCAGAACCGTGCTCATGACAGGTCTCCCAGATCCGAGGCAAGCCGAGGATAGGTCGCCAGCGGGTTCCGGACCAGGATCTGGTCGAGCAGAGCCGCCGGCACTCCCTCTGGTATGGTATCATCGCCCTCGAAGTGCCAGTGCGGAAAATCGGAGGCGTAGAGCAGGATCTCGTCCGAGCCGACGTGCTCGAGCACGCGCTCCAGATCGCGGGCGTCGGGCGGGCCGTCGAGCGGCTGGATCGTCAGGCGGACGTGGTCGCGCAAGATCTCGGCAGGCGAGCGGTCGACCCAGGGGACCTCGCTGCGCAGACCGCGCCAGAACTTGGAGAACCGCCAGAGAAACCCGGGCAGCCAGGTGACGCCCGACTCGAGGAGCACGACCTTGAGCCCGGGGAACTTGGCGAACACGCCCTGCGCCACCAGGCTCGCGAGCTGTGCCTGGAAGCCTTGCGTCTGGGCCACGTAGTCCTCGACCTGGTAGCTCGGCCAGCCGACCGAGGTCACCGGGTGGTGATAGCTGCTGCCGGCATGGATCCCGACCGGCAGGCCGTTGCGCTCGGCGGCTGCGTAGATCGGCCAGTGGCTGCTCCGGCCGAGCGGCATCTCGCCGGTCGCGAGCAGCAGCACCTGGACGAACCGGCGGTCGGCCGCCCGGCGCTCGATCTCTTCCGCCGCGCGCGCCGGGTTCTGCGGCGCGACCACGATCGAGGCCCGAAGCCGCGGCTCGGGATCGAGCCATTCCTTGACCAGCCAGTCGTTGACCGCGGCGGCGATCGCGGCGGCCATGTGCTCGTCCATGATCAGCTGGACGCCATAGAGGCAGTTCAGGATCGCGAGCCGGGCCTGCCAGCGCTCCAGCACCTGGGCCCGGAGCGCCGAGAGGTCCTCCGCCGAGCGGCCCGCGGCCGTGCGCCAGTCCGGCCGGCAGCTCAGCGGCGCCTGCGGCGGATAGCTCCGGCTCTCGAAGCCGTCGATGCCGCGCACCTCGACCATGTCCTGCCAGTACGGGTCGAGATACGGGACCAGCGCCTGGATCGCCGGCACGTTGGCATGGACGTCGCAGTCGATCGGCTGCCGGCCCGTGACGTTCACGTTCGGAGTGCCCTAAGGATTGAGCCTGCCGGCGGGTGTCGCTGTCGCCTACCGTCGCCCGAGCTCCGCGTCAAGGGCGCTCGCCACGGTATGCCGGCGTCAGACGGCCGCTTCGCCGCCTCGCCGGACCTGCGATGGCTGGAACGACTCCAGCGTCTTGATGTAGTTGGCGCGCTCGAACGCCGCCGGGTTGGCCACGTTCCTCTGGCTCATCGCGCCCTTCATCTGCGCGACCGAGGCATAGCCGCGCCGCTCCAGCCACTGCCGGAGCCCGCGCACCAGCGTCTCGAGGTGCCGCGGGCCGCGCTCGAGCAGCGCT
>DATAOG010000597.1:0-4451 GCA_036265855.1 Geminicoccaceae bacterium
GGACGCGCATGCCGAGATCATCCTCGACCGACTGCGCCATGAAGGCCTCCTCACCGACCATCTTCAGCGTCTGCCGGTATCGACCGACGAATCTCTGATCTTCGTTGGTCCAGCCGGCGAGAATGCGATCGTGAGCACGGCCGCGGCCGCCCACAGCCTGGACGAGAGGTCGGCAGCTCTGATCCTCGGACAGCGGAGCGGAGGTCGCGACCTTCTGCTGATGCAGGGCAACCTCACGCGCGCGATCACGGCGTCCTGCCTCGAGCGGGCACGCCGTGCGGGCGCGCAGACGATGCTCAACCCGGCGCCGGTCGCCTTCGACTATGGCGGCCTCTGGCCCAGCGTGGACCTCGCGGTCGTCAACGAGGTCGAGAGCGCGACCCTGACTGGTCTCCCCGACCCCGCGCCGGCCGCGCAGGCGCTCCGCCACGCCGGCGCCTCGACCGTGATCACGACGCTCGGGGCACAGGGCGCCCGCGTCGTCAGCGCCGAAGGCGAGTTCGCCGTTCCGGCTCCGCAAGTCGAGGCAGTCGATACGACCGGGGCGGGCGACGCCTTTTGCGGCGTGCTTGCGGCTGCGCTCGAGGCGCGGCTCGGCCTCGAGCCGGCGGTGCGTTGGGCCGTGGCGGCGGCATCGCTGTCGGTCACCCGGCGCGGCACCGCGAGCGCTTTCCCGAGCGCGGACGAGCTCTCTGAGCTACGTGCCCGGGCCTTGGTCAAAGGAGCGGTGCCGTGAGCGGCGAAATGACGGAGGCGGGTTTTTGCGAATGGATGCGAGTCAAGAATCAGGCGGCCTGGCGGGCGATGATCGAGCATCGTTTCTGCCGCGAGATCGCGGTCGATGAGCTCCCGGAGGAAGCCTTCCTGCGCTATCTTCGCTACGAGCACGCCTTCGTACGCGCCGCGATCAGCATCTTCGCCTATGCGTTGGCGAAGGCGCCGACGGCCGCCGATCAGGACCATCTGATCGGGGTCCTGGAAGGGCTGGCGGGCGAGCAGGAGGATTATTTCCGCCGGGCGTTCGCCCGCCTGGGCGTCGATCCCAATCCGCTATCGCCGGCCGAGTTGCCCGAGCCGGCGCGAGCGCTTCGCGACGGCGTGCTTGCGATCGCCGAGCGCGGCGGCTTCCCCGAAATCCTGTCGGCGATGCTGGCGGCGGAATGGATCTATCTGACCTGGTGTGAGCAGGCGCACGCCAAGGCACCGCGCCGGGAAGGGCCTGCAGACTGGATCAAGCTCCACGTCGAGCCGAGCTTTCGCAATCAGGTCGCCTGGTTCCGACGGCGGCTCGACCAGCTCGGGCCGAGCCTGCCGGCACCGCTGCAGACCCGCTGTGCCGAACACTTCGGCCGCGTGCTGACGCTCGAGATAACCTTCCACGACGCGCCCTATGCAGAAACGTGAGGCGGAGCCGGCCGGCGCGGATCGTTGCCTGCGATGATCATGTGCAGGACCTCCTCAGCCGCCGTGTCGGCGACCGCGCGGGTGCCGACCACACGGCCGTGCTTCATGACCACGACCCGGTCGGCGGTCGTCAGCACGTCCTCAAGCCGATGCGAGATGACGATCACGGCGACACCATGCGCCTTCAGCCTGCCGATGGTCTCGCGCACCTTGGTGATTGCGGTTGCGCCGAGGCTGGCGGTCGGCTCATCCATGATCACGAGCCGGGCATCGAACGCGATCGCGCGCGCGATCGCCACGGCCTGCTGCTGGCCGCCCGAGAGGGTTCGCACCGGCGTGTCGACCGCCGGCGCGCGCAGCCCGAGGCGCGCGAACAGCTCGCTCGCCGCGCGCGCCATCGCCGGCTGATTCAGAAACCGGAAGCCGAGCAGCTCGCGTGTGACCTCGCGCCCGAGAAAAATGTTCTGGGTCACGCTCAGCTCCGGCACGAGCGCGAAATCCTGGTAGACCATCTCGATACCGGCGGCTCGGGCGTCCATGGGACTGGCGAGCCGGGCCGGCGCACCCGCGATCAGGATTTCGCCGGCGTCGGCGGCGCAGACCCCGCTCAGGACCTTCATCAGCGTCGACTTGCCGGCGGCATTGTCGCCGACCAGGCCCACGATCTCGCCATGGCCGACATCGAGGTCGACCCGTCGGAGCGCGCGCACCGCGCCGAAGGTCTTGACGATGCCGCGCATGCTGACCAAGAGCGGGCTCACGCCTGGTCCTCCGCGCCGCCAGGCTCCGGCTCCGCGCCGGCGAGCCGCGCCCACTCGGCGACCCGTCGGTTGACCACCGTGTTGATCAGGACCGCGAGCAGGAGGATCACGCCGGTCACCACCTGGACCCAGAACGGGTTGACGCCGAGCAGGTTCAGGCCGTTGCGGACGAAGTTGATGAACAAGGCACCCGCGACCGAGCCGCCGACGGTGGCATAGCCACCGAACAGGCTCGTGCCGCCGAGCACGGTCGCGGTGATCACGTCGAGCTCGAACATGATGCCGGCATTGGGCGAGCCGTTGCCGAGGCGGGCAGTGGCGATGATCCCGCCGAGCGCCGCCAGCAGGCCGACCCCGGCGTAGACTGCGAGCTTGATTCGGCCGACGTCGATGCCCATGGCGCGCGCCGCCTCCTCGCGGCCGCCGACCGCGAGCGCGTACAACCCGAACCGGGTCTTGTTGAGAAGCAGATAGCCGACAAGCGCCACCACGGCGGCAAGCAGGATCGGCACGTGAATGCCGATCAGCTCACCGCGGCCGAACCACAGGAACCCGTCACTGGCGATCGGGACCGCATAGCCGTCGCTGGCGACGAACGCGATGCCACGCAAGTAGGTCAGCGCCGCGAGCGTGACCACGAACGCGGGCAGCCCTAGCCGCACGAACACGCCATTGATCAGCCCGACCACCGTGCCGAGCACGAGCACTGCCGCAATCACTGCCCAGGCCGGGAGGTCGGCGCGAAGCCCGGCGGCCGCCAAAACCGACACCAGCGCCACCAGCGAGCCGACCGAGAGGTCGATCCCCGCAGTCGCCATCACGAGCGTCATTCCGACCGCCACGACCACGACCGGCGCCGTCTGGCGAAACACATTCAGGAAGTTGAGCCAGCTCAGGAAATGCTCGGACGCGAGCGTCATCGCGACCATCCAGAGCCCGAGCGCGAGAAAGAGGCCGTAGCGGACGGCGAACACGGCGACCCGGGCGCGATCGAGCTGGCGCCGGTCGGCCGCTCCCTTCAGCGCCACGCTCGAGGGCACGGCCGCCGGCTCCTCACACGCATCGGCTGCCGATCGTCAGAGACCGAACGATCGCTCAGCGGAACTGGTCGATATTGTATTTCGTGACCACGTCGGGACTGTAGGTGAAGCGCGCCGGGATCTGCTTGCCGTTCAGGTAATCGGACAGAAGACGGACCGCGGTCTCGCCGCCGACCTCCGGCTTCTGCTTGAGGAAGCCGACGATCCGGCCGTCCTCGAGCGGCTTCAGGAACGGTTCTGGGATAGCGTCCCAGCCGAAGAACGCGATCTCGCGGCCCTGGGCCGCCGCCGCGGCCAGCCCGCCCTGCAGCTGGGGATCGCCGGTCGCGTAGATCACGTTGATCTCGGGATGGGCGGTCAGCATGTCCTCGGCCTCGGCGGTCGCGCGCTCCAGGATGTTGCGGCCGTCGCCGGTCGCAACGATCTCGGCGCCCGGCACCGCTTTGAGCGCATCGACGAAGCCGTCGCGGCGGGCGAGCTGAACCTCGGTCGACGCGAGCATCACGCCAACCTTGGCCTTGCCGTCCAGCTTGCCTGTGATCCAGCCGGAAACGAACTGGCCGAAGGTGTAGGAGGCCTCGCGCTGCGGTACTCCGATCAGCGTGACGACATAAGGGCTGTCGACGTGGGTATCGAGCGTGGCGACCGGGATCTTCCGCTTGCCCGCTTCCTCGAGCACGCCGAGCAGCGAGCTGGACTCGATCGGGTCGACCACGATCGCATTGGCCTCGCGGCTGATGCAATCTTCGACCTGGGTGACCTGTCGTGCGGCATCCGCCTGCGGATCGAGCACGATCAGGTCTTCGCCGAGCTCCTTGGCCGTCTTTTTGCCGCCCGCGACGCTGCTCTGGAAATACGCGATCTGCAGGCTGAACGTGACGAAGCAGATCGTCTTCGCCGCCGCGACCGCCGGCGTCACGCCCAGGGCGAGCCCGAGCAGCCCGACCGGCGCCAGCCAGCACCTCCTCGTCATTTATCGCACTCCCCTCGGGACGTCTTGATTTGGCTTCGCCCGGAGTCTCGCGTATGGCCTGCGGCGATGCAAACAGGAATTCGAGAATCGGGTACGTTCGCAGCCCGGATCGGATCATGTTCGCGTGAGGGCAGTCGCGCGGTGCCGCTCCAAATTTGATGCGCCGCCAGTTCGCCTTCACCCGAACCCGCTCGGAGATGGAGATGAAGATCGGTCAGTACCTGCGCAACATGGGTCCGCAGTCGACGCGCTCTCTGATCGCGGAGGCAGCTC
>DATAOG010000598.1:0-3781 GCA_036265855.1 Geminicoccaceae bacterium
CGCCGCCATCGCCGGATTCGATCATCGGCACTCCACTTCCCCTGGACGGCGCGGGCCGGCTGAATTCGCCGATCGCAGCAACCTCGGACGCATCCAGTGCCTGCGATGACTACCAAACACATGCCGCTCCACCGGGTCAAGTCCGCGGGCCGCCCGGTCGAGGATCGTCAGCTGCACCTTGGGCTTCCGATCAACCCCGGCAGGCGGCAATCGATCCATCGTTAGGCGCGAGCGCCGCCGCCGTGCTGCGCCCCCGCCGGGCGAGCCAAGGCTTGACCGGCGGGCGCCGGCAACGGTCGCCGGACTCAGTTGCGCCGATGCCGGGGCACGGTTATTGCTATGCGCAAGCGCAGAGCCCGACGATGACGGTCGGGCGGTGGTCAGGGACAAAGTCATGGACCAGAATGGTCAGGGGTCGGCCCGGCTCTGGGTCCCGGGCGATTGGAACGCATTCTTCGGACTGTTCACCAACGTCCTGCTCAACGTGATCGTGCTGACCGGGCTGGCGCTCGGCGTCGTGCACCTGCCAGAGAACGTCGTGTTCGGCCGGATCCTGCCGGCGCTCGGCATCGCGCTGCCGATCGGCAATCTTTACTACGCCTACCTCGCGTGGCGGCTGGCCCGGGCCGAGGGCCGGGCCAGCGTCACCGCGATGCCCTACGGGCCGAGCGTGCCCCACATGTTCATCGTCGTCTTCCTGATCATGCTGCCGATCTACCTCAAGACCAGCGACCCGATCCTCGCCTGGCAGGCGGGGCTCGCCTGGGCGTTCATCATCGGCGTGATCGTGCTGCTCGGCGTGTTCGTCGGCCCCACGATCCGCAAGTACACGCCGCGCGCCGCGATGCTCGGCACGCTCGCGGGAATCTCGATCGCGTTCATCTCGATGCGGCCGGTCTTCCAGATGTGGGAGGTGCCCTGGATTTCCTTCGTTGCGCTCGCGATCATCCTGATCAGCTGGACCGCCAACGTGCGGCTGCCGGGCGGCCTGCCTGGCGGGCTCGCGGCCGTGATCGTCGGCACGATCATGGTCTGGATCGCCGTGCTGCTCGGCTGGTCCGGCTATATGGTGCCTTCGGCGGTCGGCCAGTCGCTGAGCCAGTTCGGGCTCCGGCTGCCGATGCTCTCAACCGACGTTCTGACCGGCCTGCGCGACGTCTGGCCTCTGCTCGCGACCGCGATCCCGCTCGGGGTCTACAATTTCACCGAGGGGATGAACAACGTCGAGAGCGCCGCCGCCGCCGGCGACAACTACAACCTCCGCCACATCCTGGCGGCCGACGGCATCGGCGCGATCGCGGGCTCGCTGCTCGGCAGCCCGTTCCCGCCGGCGGTCTACATCGGCCATCCCGGCTGGAAGGCGGTCGGCGGCCGGATCGGCTATTCGCTCGCGACCGGGATCGTGATGGCGGCGGTCTCGTTCCTCGGCCTGACGGCCCTGCTGCTCGCAGTGATCCCGCTGGTCGCGATCCTGCCGATCCTGCTCTTCATCGGCCTCGTGATCGGCGCCCAGGCGTTCCAGGCGTCGCCGTCCCGGCATGCGCCCGCGGTCGTGCTGGCGATCGTGCCGAACATCGCCGCCTGGGGCCAGACCCAGGTCGACGGCGCTCTGAATGCGGCCGGCACCTCGGCCTCAGCGCTCGGCTTCGACAAGCTGATGGGCACCGGCGTCGTCTACCATGGCATGGAGCTGGTCGGCGGCGGAGCGGTGCTCGCCGGCCTGATCCTCGGCGCGATCGCCGCGTTCATCATCGACCGGCAGTTCCGCTGGGCCGGCATCTACGCGCTCGCCGGCGCGATCCTCGCGTTCTTCGGGTTCATCCACGGCGTCCAGCTGCAGTTCGCGGCCTCGCCGCTTGTGGCGCTGGGCTACCTGTTCCTGGCCGCGATCTGCCTAGCCGTCGCGTGGCGCGAGGAGCCAGCCTCGGAGCGCTTCACCTTCGAGCCGCCGCTCAGCGAAGAGGAGAAGATGGCCGCCGAATAGCCGCGGAGCTGGAGCCATGGCGTTCGAGCTGTTCGTCAACGGCACCTTGATGCGGGGCCTGGCACTCCACGCCAATCTCGACGGGGCGGAGTTCCTGGGCGAGGCGCGCACGGCGCCGGCCTACCGGCTGTTCTCGATCGGCGACCGCCATCCCGGCATGTTCGAGGTCACAGACGGCGGGGTCGCGGTCGCGGGCGAGCTCTACCTCGTGCCCGACGAGGTCTGGGCGCGGGTCGAGGCGGGCGAGCCGCCGGGCCTCTATTGCGGTCCGGTCCGGCTCGAGGACGGCCGCACCGTCCAGGGCATCCTCTATCCGCGAGCGCTCGCGGAGGGACGGCATCGCGACATCTCGGAGTTCGGCGACTGGCGCGCCTACATGGCCAGCAGGCAGCGCCCGGAGCCGAAGCATCGCGGGGGGAGACCATGACCACCATGCAGTTCGAGGCGGAACCCTATCCGCTCGCGTTCGAGCCCGAATCGACCGCGCTTTTGATCATCGACATGCAGCGCGACTTCGTCGAGGCGGGTGGCTTTGGGGAAATGCTCGGCAACGACGTCTCGCTGCTGCGCTCGACGATCCAGCCGATCGGGCGCGTGCTGGATGCGGCCAGACGCGCCGGCATCGCCGTGATCCACACCCGGGAAGGCCACCGCCCGGACCTCAGCGACGCGCCGCCCGCCAAGCTCCGGCGCGGCGGCCGCGAGGTGACGATCGGGCATCAGGGGCCCATGGGCCGGCTCCTGGTGCGCGGCGAACGGGGCCACGACATCATCCCCGAGCTCTATCCGATCAAAGGCGAGCCGGTGGTCGACAAGCCCGGCAAGGGCGCCTTCTTCGACACCGACCTGGCCCTGATCCTGCGAAACCGCGGCATCAGGACCCTGATCGTCTGCGGGGTCACGACCGAGGTCTGCGTCCACACCACGGTGCGCGAGGCCAATGACCGCGGCTACGAGTGCCTGGTTCTGGCCGACTGCGTCGGCTCCTATTTTCCCGAGTTCCAGCGGGTCGGGCTCGAGATGATCAAGGCCCAGGGAGGTCTGTTCGGCTGGGTCGGGAACTCGGAGGAAGTCGTCCGGGTGCTGAGCCGGATCCGCAAGGCGCCATCCGGGGCGGCGGTCGCCGCCGCCGGCTGAGCCGATGCGTCTCCAGGCGAGCTCGGTCGGCGCCGGCGTTCCGGGCGGCTCCTTCACAGGCGTCGTGCACAGCGTCTTTCGTCGCGCCTGCAACATCCGCACCGACGGCGGCGAGCTGCTCGCGCTGCTCGCGCCCGAGCTCGGCAACCTGCCGCACGGCATCCGCATCGAGGCGCCGTCCGGGCTCGCCTTCGCCGGGCATTTTCGGGCCGGACAGCGGGTCGGTTGCCGGGCGGCACTGCTGCGCGCCGCCGGCAGCGGGCTCGCGGTCGATCTCAGCACGGCCGCGCCCTGGCGCTGCGAGCTCAATGCCGTCGACCTCGCCCGGCCCGCCGTGGCCGCGGCCTGGCAGGTCGCCTGGCGGGCGCTGCACAACCGGCGCGAGCGCCACCGCGACCCGCTGCTCGGAGCGGTTCAGGGCAGCGCTCTCGCGCTGGCCGAGGCGAGCCGCGCGCTCGACGTCGGCCGCGCCACCGCTGCAGTCGGGGCCCTGATCGGCTGCGGCCCGGGCCTGACGCCCGCGGGCGACGACCTGATCGTGGGCCTGCTCGCGGGCCTGCGCTGTACCGCGGGCGACGATCCGGCGCGGGCGTGGTTTCTGCGGGCGCTCGGCGCCGCCGTCGCCAGCGCCGCGCTGGCGACCGGCGAGATCAGCCAGGC
>DATAOG010000599.1:0-1913 GCA_036265855.1 Geminicoccaceae bacterium
CTGGGAGCTGTTCCTGGTGCTGGTGCTGATCGGCGCCTTCGCCTACGGCACCTGGTGCTCGGAGTATTTCCTGACCGCGTCCAACATCTCGATCGCGATCGCCGGCGCGACCCCGATCGCGATCGTGGCGCTCGGCATGACGCTCGTGATCGTGACCGGCGAGATCGATGTCTCGGTCGGCTCGAATGTCGGCTTGTGCGCGGCTACGCTCGCGGTCGCGATCGAGCAGGGGCTGCCGATCGAGGTCGCGATGCTGCTCTGCATTCTCGCCGGCACGCTCGCCGGGCTGATCAACGGCGCGATCGTCGCCTACGCCGGCCTGCCGTCCCTGGTCGTGACGCTCGGCACGCTGGCGCTCTACCGCGGCACCGCGCTGATCATCCTCAAGGAGCGGGGCGTGTTCGGCTTCCCCGACTGGTACACCGACCTCGGCTTCGGCACGATCGGCGCGACCGCGATCCCCTGGAGCTCGGTCATCTTCGTCGTGCTGTTCGTCGGCTTCGCGGTCTTTTTGCACAAGACCCGCTGGGGCCGTGGCCTGTTCGCGATCGGCAACAACCGGGAAGCGGCGCGCTTCTCGGGCATCGACGTCCGGCGCTCGATCCTCGGCGTGTTCCTGGTCTCGGGCTCGATGTGCGCGATCGCGGCGATCGTGCTCACCGCCTATCTGGCGAGCGCGCGCGCCGATACCGCGACCGGCCTGGAACTGCCGGTGATCACCGCGGTCGTGCTGGGCGGGGTCAGCATCTTCGGCGGCAGCGGCACGCTCGGGGGCGTTCTGATCGCGCTGCTCGTGCTCGCCTTCGTCCAGAACGCGCTGGGGCTTGCCGGCGTCACGCCCGAGGAGCAGCAGATCGTGACCGGTGCGGTGCTGATCCTGACGCTCACGGCATTCGGCGCCGCCGGCCTGCTCCGCGAACGTCTTGCCGCCGTCTGGCGGCTGCGGCCGCGGGCGCCGCGCGCGCCGGCCGCCGATTCTCGACTGGCGGCCCGCCGGTGAAGCCTGGCAGTATGGCGCGAGCCAGGCTATCGATCGTGACGGGCGCCGCCCGGCCGCCGGCGGGCGGCGCGGCGCCCGGGCACAACCGGTTCAGCTAGGGAGGCAAGCGATGCGACTGGGCCTGTTCATGATGCCGCTGCATCCGCCGACGCGGGACTACCACCAGGTCCTCGAGGAGGACATGGAGGCGGTGCTCGAGGCCGACCGGCTGGGCTTCGACGACGTCTGGGTCGGCGAGCACTTCAGCTCGATGACCGAGCCCGTGACCTCGCCGCTCACGTTCCTCGCCAAGGCGATTCCCCTGACCAAAAGGGTGCGCCTTTGCACCGGCGTGCTCAACCTGCCGCAGCAGCATCCGGCGGTGATCGCGGGCTTTGCCGCGATGTTCGATCATCTGGCCGAGGGTCGCTTCGTCATGGGCATCGGCCCGGGCGGCCTGCCGTCCGACTTCGAGCTGTTCCACCTCGAAGACCCGATGGCGCGCGGCAAGATGACGCTCGAATCGATCGACATCATCCTCAAGATCTGGGCCGGCGAGCCGCCCTACCGGATCGAGGGCGAGTACTGGCAGATCCGCCAGGACCAGTGGCACTGGCCCGAGCTCGGGCTCGGCAACATGCCCAAGCCCTACCAGCAGCCGCATCCGCCGATCGCGGTCGCCGGCATGAGCCCCTATCCGTTCTTCGTCAAGGAGGCGGCCAGGCGCGGCTGGATGGCGATCAGCGCCAACTTCATCCCGGCGGCGAGCGTCGCGACCCACTGGCAGCGGTTCAGCGAGGGCTGCGCCGAGGCCGGGACCGCGCCCGACGGCGAGCGCTGGCACGTCGCGCGCACGATCCTGGTCACCGAGACCGACGCCGAGGCCAAGGCCTACCTCGCCAACCCCGACTGCGCCGTCCGCTATTATTTCTAT
>DATAOG010000600.1:0-7475 GCA_036265855.1 Geminicoccaceae bacterium
CGGGGTGTGGGAAGCACCGTCGGCGGTTCGCTGGGCCGGCGGCTTTCGCCGGCCTTAGCTATCTAGAAGGTAGCATCACGCCACCGTTCGCACAAGCATCGATGTGCAAAATTGGGCATAGGCAAGCACCGGGTTTGAGCGCCGTAGCGGAACGCTACAGCGGCGCCGCCGCAGCTTTCCGCCGCACGCGCGACTGAGGCTGGATCAGGAAACAGGGCCGCGATCCCCGCGAGCTGCCGGCGGCCATACTGGCGCTCCGGCTCTGGGAGGAGATCGCGGCCGCGCTGCCCGAGGACATCGGCTGGCGACGTGGTGGAATCGCCTATCTCGCCGAGACCGAGGCCGAGCTCGCCCGCCATGCCGCCTGGCTGCCGCATGCCCGGGCGCATCAGCTGGACACGCGCCTGTTGTCCCCGGCCGAGACCGACGGGCTGCTCCGGCAGGAGCGGCGCCGCTTCAAAGGCGCGCTGTTCACGGCCAGCGATGCCCGCGCCGAGCCCGGACTCGCGGTGCCGGCGCTGGCCCGCGCCGCCGCCGCGGAAGGCGCCGTCATTCAACAAGATTGCGCGGTGCGCGCGCTCGACCTGCAGGCCGGCCGGGTGGCCGGCGTGATCACCGAGCGGGGCCGGATCGGCTGCCAGGCCGTGGTGCTGGCGGCGGGCGCCTGGTCGGCGCTGTTCCTGCGCCATCACGGCCTCGATCTGCCCCAGCTCAAGGTCAAGGCATCGGTCCAGCGGACCACGCCGGGGCCCCTGATCACCGAGGCCGCGGTCGGCGCGAGCCGGGCGGCCTTCCGCCGGCGAAGGGATGGCGGCTACACGCTCGCGCGCAGCGGCGCCGTCACCTTCGACATCACGCCCGCGGCCCTGCGCCACTGCCGCGCCTTCCTGCCGGCGCTGCGCGAGAAGTGGGGCGAGATGAAGCGCCGGATCGGGCGGGCTTTCGTCGACGAGCTCATCACATCCGCAGACTGGAGGGCGGACCGGCCGACGCCGTTCGAGCGCATGCGCGTGCTCGACCCGAGCCCCGATCATGCCGCGCTCGACGAGGTGCTGCGCGATGCCGGTACGTTGTTCCCGCAGCTCGCGGCGTTGCGCCCGGTCGAGCGCTGGGCCGGCATGATCGACGTCACTCCGGACGAGATCCCGGTGCTCGGGCCGGTCGAAGACCTGCCAGGACTGCTGGTTGTCACAGGCTTCTCGGGCCACGGCTTCGGGATCGGCCCGGCGGCTGGCTACCTCGCCGCGCAGCTCGCCAGGGGCCAGACGCCGCTGGTCGATCTGCACCCCTTCCGCTTCGGCCGGTTCCGCGAGCGCGATGTGACCCGCCTGCCAGCCGCATGAGGCGCTGATCCGGCAGAGCGCGCCGGGTGTTCCGAGATCCGCGGCCTTGCGGCTAGTCGACCGGCTTGTCCTCGATATCGCGGCACTCCTGGCCACGGCAGGCCCGGAGCTCGGTGAGCCGGGTCACCAGCGCCTCGATCAGCGCCGGATCGGCCGAGCGCTCGCGGTTCTGAAGCTCGCCCGGGTCCCTTTCGAGATCGTACAGCTCGCGTTCGCCGTCGTTGTAGGCGACGTAGACATGCTTAACGGTCCGGATCGCGAGCGCGTTCGCAGGCTTCATGCGCTCGTCGCTCTCGAGCCCCAGGCGCTGGATCACGAAACTGTGTCGCCAGGGGGCGTCGCGGCCGGCCAGCAGCGGGGCGAGCGAGCGGCCGTCGACGAAGCCGGGCGGCTCGACACCGGCCCAGGCCGCGAATGTCGGCCCGAGGTCGATCATCAGCGCCATGCCGAGGATCCGCTCTCCATGGCCGATGCCCGGCCCGCGGATCGAGAGCGGCACCCGGATGTCCTCCTCGTAGGCGGTGTCCTTGCCCTCCATCATCCGATGCTGGCCGAGATGAAAGCCGTTGTCGGAGGCATAGACCACGTAGGTGTTGTCGAGCTGGCCGACCTCCTTCAGGGCATTGACGATCGTCTCGACCAGATCGTCGACCGACTGCAGGCAACGCAGACGGCGGCGATGGTGCGCCAGCATCTCGTCGATCTGGTCGGCGCGCAGGCGCGGCAGCTGCTGGATGAAGCCTGGCTTGTCGCTGACGTCCTCCTCGTCGAAGGAGGCCGGCCGGGGCAGCGGCACGTCCTCGAACAGGCTCTTGTGGCGCGCGGCCGGATTGTAGGGGCTGTGCGGGCTGAACGGCGCAACATAGAGGAAGAACGGCCGGCCCTCGGCGGCGAAGCGGCGGACATGGTCGGCGGCCTTGCGGGCAATCAGGTCGGTCAGATAATCCGCGGGTGCATCGCCGTAGGTCTCGACCTTGCCATCGGCGTTCAGCTTGTAGTTGATGTTGTAGTAGCCGTCGTCATTGGCCGCGTGCCATTCGTCCCAGCCCGGCGGCGGCGCATCCGTCTCGCTGTAGCCGTTCAGGTACTTGCCGTAGAAGCCGGTGCGGTAGCCGGCGGCGTGCAGCCAGGTCGCGACCGTCGATTCCTCGAGCTTGAGCCGGCGGAAGGTCCGGAAGCCGCCCTGGGGCGGCAGGTTGCCCAAGATCAGCGCGTTGTGCGGGTACTGGCCGCGCAGCAACGAGGCGCGCCCCGGCGCGCAGAGCGGATAGGTCACGAAAAAGTTCTGGAAGACCGCGCCCTGATCCTCGATCAGAGCCTTGACCTTGGGCATGTAGCGGTGGATGCCGAGATCCTCGTCGTCGGAAAGCACGAGGACGATGTTGGGCGGTCTGGCGCCCTGCTGGGCAGGCGCCGCATCGACGCCGCCGGTGCCCGTCAGCAACCCGGCCGCTGACACGAGAACCGCCGCGAGACGGCGGCCCGGATCGAGGCGCATGAGGTCCCTCCGCTGGTTTCCGCCCAACAGAGCGGAGCGTGCTGCGGCTGCAAAGCGGCCCAGCCAATGGTCGGCTGCACAATGTGCATGCGCCTCTGGCACGCGCCGCTGCGTCTGCTGGTCCTGTACTTCGCCACCCGGCGGGCCACTAACGGATTGATTTAACATCTCGGGTTCGTTCGGGTTTCCAGTCGGCGAAGACCGGTCGGTCCCAGCCCTACAGACGGGCTCACGACGGGCAGATGTAGCCCGCGCCGCCTGGAGCTTTGAAGCAGCCGACCGATTCGGGCAGGACGCGCTTGGGCAGCCAGAGGACAATGTCCGGGAAGAAGATGCAGAACGCGATCGTGGCGAAGAACACGATGTAGAGCGGCAGCGACGCGAACATGGCCCTGCTGAAGCGGACGTTGCAGAACTTGCTCGCCATCAGCAGCGACAGGCCGTAGGGCGGGGTGATCAGCCCGAACACGAGCGTGGTGATGATCACGACCCCCATGTGGACCGGGTTGATCCCGCCGAGCTCGGTGAGCCTGCTGATGATCGGCATGAAGATAATGATCGCCGGCACCGCGTCGACGAAATCGCCGACGATCACGAACAGCACGACCAGGAGGAACAGGATCATGCGCGGATCGGTGCCGGCGCTGCGTTCGATCAGGTCCGAGACCCTGTCGGGGCCGCGCAGATAGGCGAGCATCCAGCCGAAAGCCGAGGCGCCGGCGACCGCGGCCATCGGCAGCGCATAGAGCAGGCCCGCGTGCATGAAATCCTGCGGCAGGACCTTGATGTGCGCGGGCCGGAGCACCGGGATCAGGAACAGGACGATGTAGCAGACCGCGATCATCCCGGCCTCGGTCGGCGTGAACCAGCCGGTCAGGATCCCGCCCATGATGATCACCGGGATGACCATCGGCAGCGTCGCGTGGCGGGCGGCGATCGCGAACTCGGACAGCGTCGCGCGCGGCTTCTGCAGGCCGGCCGGGCCGAACAGATAGCTGTAGATCATCAGGCCGATGCCGATCAGCACGCCGGGCACGACTCCGCCCAGGAACAGGCCGGCGATCGAGACGTTGCCGGTGGCGCCGTAGACCACCGCCATGATCGAGGGCGGGATCAGGTTGGCGATCGTCGAGGCCGAGGCGATCAGCGCCGCGGTGAAGGCGGGGTCGTAGCCCTCGCGGTCCATCTCGGGCGCGATGGTCCGGCTCAGCACCGCGACATCCGCGGTCGACGAGCCCGAGATGCCGGCGAAGAACATCGAGAACACGGTGACGACCTGCGCGAGCCCGCCGCGCAGATGGCCGACGAAGGTTTGGGCGAGCAAGATCATCCGCCGGGTCACGTCGGCCGAGGTCATGAGCTCGCCGACCAGGAGGAAAAACGGCACCGCGAGCAGCGGCTCGACGTCGAGCCCGACGAACAGCTGGCCGACCATCGAGAGCATGCTGACCGGCGTCAGCATGGCCGCGGTGAATACGCCCGCCATCAGCGCGAACGGCACCGGCACGCCGAGGTAGCCCAGCCCCAGGAACAGCGCCGCCATGATGAACAGCACCCAGCCGGCGTCGAGGATCACAGGATGTGCTCCTGCTCCTCGGGCGCCCGCTCGCGGGCCGGGAAGCCGTGGCGCCAGCCGTTGATCAGCTGCTCGAGCGCGAACAGGCAGATGAAGGCGCCGGCGATCGGAATCGCGAGATACCACCAGGCGAGCGGGGTCAATGACGGCATCCGGTAGCTGCCGAAACCGTGCAGGAAGTTCTGCCAACCGAAGCCGACCATGCAGCCGCCGCAGGCGAGGATCACCAGGCGGTTGAAGATCTCGACCAGGCTTCGGAGGCGTCCGGTCATCGATTCGCTGATTGCCGAGAGCATCAGGTGGTCGGCGCGCCGGGTCGCGACCGCCATGCCGAGAAAGCTGCCGTAGATGAAGAATGCCGAGGTCAGCTCCTGGAGCCAGAGCCAGGGGCTGCGCAGCGTTCGGGTCAGGACGTCGAGGACCACGCAGATCGAGAAGCCCCCGATCGCGATCCCGCAGAGCACCATCAGCAGGGCTTCCAGCGGGTCCAAGGCCCGCCACTTGTGGTGGCGGTCGCGCTCGAGCACGATCTTCCGACGATCGCTCATCGGGCGCGCGGTCGGCGAGCCTGCGTCAGGGGACGAGCCGCCGCGCACGTCTGCCCCATCGCGCGCAGGTCAAACAGATCCGGCTTACTTGATGCCGCGGATGATGCCGACGATCTCGACCGCCTGCGGCCCGAGGTCCTTGGCGATCTGGTCCTGAATCGGGGTCGCGGCCTTGATGAAGCCGGACTTGTCGACGTCGTTGACGAGCTTGACGCCGATCTTCTGCAGCTTCTCGGCGGACTGCGCCTCCAGCTTGAGCGCGTAGGGTGGCTCCTGCTTGCCGACCTCGGCCGCCGCCTGCTGGACCCAGCCCTTCTGCTCATCCGACAGGCTCTGCCAGGTTTTGTCGCTGATCCAGAGCAGGTTGTTGTTGGCCTCGTGCTCAGTGAACGACATGATGGGCGCGACCTCATAGTGTTTGTTGGACAGGTAGATGTTGGCGCTGTTCTCGGCCATGTCGACGACGCCAGTCTGCAGCGAGGTATAGACCTCGCCGAACGGCATGTGCACCGGCTGGGCGCCGTAGGCCGGGAAGAACGAATCTTCGGTCTTGGTCGCCTGTACCCGGATCTTCTTACCATTGAGGTCGGCTTCGCGGTGGACCTCCTGCTTGGAATAAATGTTGCGCAGGCCAAGCGTGATCACGGTCAGCACATGTGCGCCACGGACCGTGTTGTCGACCAGCTGCTTGATCGCGTTATTGAGTTCCGGCGACGTCACCGCCTTGACGAGCTGGTCCTTGTCCTTGAACAGGAAATGCATCGACATGACGCCCAACTGCGGCGACACGGTCGCGCCATTGGCCGACGAGGAGAAGATGAAGTCGATGTCGCCCGCGCGCAGCTTCTCGAGCATGGCCGGCTCCTGACCGAGCTGGGCGCCGGGGAACTGATTGATCTTCATCGTGCCGCCGCTGAGCTCGCCAAGCTTCTTGTCGAACAGATCGGCGGCGTAGCCGTAGCCGGTCGTGTGGGGCTGGTCGTAGCCGAAGCTGAACTCGCGCTGCTGCGCCTGGGCTGCGCCGAGCCCGAATGCGAGGACTGCCGCCGAGACGAGCAGAAGCTGGCTGGGGTTCATCATGAGCACTCCCTGGAGGAACGGCGCAGGCCGCTCTTGGCTGTCGTTTCGGTCGGTCCTTGCCCACCGACGATGTTGGGGCAATTCGCCAAGCGAGGCAAGCGGCCGGGTACAGGGCCGGCATGCCCGGATGCCGCCGGGTTCCAAAAGGTCCCTTCGGGGGCGCTGCCCTGGCAACGGGCTCTCGGCTCGAGTATCGTCGCTGTCTTGCCGCCGGTGTTGGCGCTGGTGGCAGACCGGAACCGGAGCCCATGTCCGAGACCCGGATCGAGGATCTCCTCGCCGCGCTTTCGCTCGAGGAGAAGCTTGGCCAGATGACCCTGGTCTCCGCAGGCCAGGCGGTGACCGGGCCCGAAGGGCCGCTCGACTATCTGGCTGCGATCCGGGCGGGTCGGGTCGGTGCCGTCTGCAATCTCTGGGGGCCGGAGCGGACCGGCGAGGCCCAGCGGCTCGCGGTTGAGGAAACCCGGCTCGGGATCCCGCTGCTGTTCACGTTCGACCTGATCCACGGCCATCACACCGTTTTCCCGATTCCGCTCGCCGAGGCCGCGGCCTTCGATCCCGATCTCTGGGAAAAGACCGCCCGCGCCGGCGCGCTCGAGGGTGCAGCCGATGGCCTGGCGCTTGCCTTCGCGCCGATGCTGGACGTCGCGCGCGACCCGCGCTGGGGCCGGATCGCCGAGAGCCCGGGGGAGGACCCCTGGCTTGCCTGCCGCTTCGCGACGGCCAAGGTGCGGGGGCTTCAGGGCGAGGATCTGGCAGGCCCGCAGAACCTCGCGGCGACCGCCAAGCATCTGGCCGGCTACGGCGCGGTCACCGCCGGGCGCGAGTACGCGTCGGTCGACATCTCCGAGCGCACGCTGCACGAAGTGTATCTGCCGCCGTTCAAGGCCGCGGTCCAGGCGGGCGTCGCCGCGATCATGCCGGCCTTCACCGACCTCGCCGGCCTGCCGATGACCGCGAACGCCGCGCTGCTTTCCGGTCTGGTCCGCGATGACTGGGGCTTCGAGGGCGTCATGGTCAGCGACTACGGCGCGATCGCGGAGCTCGTCATCCATGGCGTCGCCGCCGACCTCGCCGAGGCGGCCGCGCTCGCGCTCAAGGCCGGGATCGACATCGATCTGATGGGCTTCGCGTACGCCCGCGGGCTGCCGACAGCGCTCGAGCGCGGGCTGGTCGAGATCGCCGCGATCGATGCCGCGGTCCGCCGGATCCTCGAGCTGAAGATGCGGCTCGGGCTGTTCGACGATCCGTACCGGCGCGGCGTCGGACAGGGCCTGACGGCCGCGCAGCAGGCGGCAAACCGCGCGCTCGCCCGCGACGCCGCCCGACGCTCGATCGTGCTGCTGACCAACCGGAATGATCTCTTGCCGCTCGCCGACGGCCGTCGACTCGCGGTCTTGGGGCCGCTCGCGGACGCCCCGCGCGAGATG
>DATAOG010000601.1:0-1773 GCA_036265855.1 Geminicoccaceae bacterium
CGCAAGAGATCGCGATAGGGCTGGAGCAGCGGCGGTCCCTGGCGGCGCAGCAGGCGCGCCTTGACCTTGCGCACGAAGCCCAGCAGCAGCGGCGCCAGCAGCAGCACCAGCGCCATCTGGGAGCCCTGGACCAGGAGGCCCCGGATCAGCGCCATATCACGAGCACCAGGAGCAGCGCGATCAGGGCCAGGAACACCATCATCAGATAGCTGCGGATGGTCAGGAACTGCAGATGGTTCAGCCGGTCGGCGACCGATTCGACCGCGCCCGCGATCGGCACGCAGACGCCGTCCCAGGCGAGGTCCTGGAGGCTCAGGTGGAACTCTGCCGGCCGCAGATCGCCCGGGGCCGGCATGTCGACCGCCTCGCGGGCGCGGAAGGCGAGCGTCCCGAACACGCGGCGGATCGGCTGGGCGAAGCTGCCGGCGCTGTACTGGGAGAGCGGGCTCGGGTCGGAAAAGCCGCAGTCCCAGGGCGCGGCGCGCCGGATCGCCTTGGACGCCACCCGGTGGATCACCCAGGCCGCGAGGCTCGCCGAGATCGCGATGAACAAGAGCACCAGCAGGCCGTTGTAGGAGCTCCGGCTCGCGCTGACCGGCACGACCGTGAGCCAGGCGATCGTGGTCTGGACCGGCATCCGGGCGCCATGGGCGAGCGCGATCACGACCGGCGCCAGCGCGTCGATGATCAGGCCCGGGAACACGCCCGCGAACACGCAGAGCGCGCCGAGCGCGAACATCGCGGCGAGCGAATGCCGGTCGACCTCTTGCGCCCGTTCGGCCGCCCGGCTCCGGGGGCGGCCGAGGAAGGTGACGCCGAACGCCTTGACGAAGCAGGCCGCGGCGAGCGCTGCCGAGAGCGCCAGCGCGGCGCCGACCGCAGGCACCAGGAACTTCAGGCTCCACTGCGCGACGTCGGGGCTCAAGAGGATCGCCTGGAAGGTCAGCCACTCGGAGACGAAGCCGTTCAGGGGCGGCAGCGCCGAGATCGCGGCCGCGCCGACCAGGAAGGCGAACGAGGTGAGCGGCATGCGGTGGATGAGGCCGCCCAATTGCTCCATGTCGCGCTGTCCGGTGGCGCTCTGCACCGCACCCGCGCCGAAGAACAGGAGGCTCTTGAACAGCGAGTGGTTGAGGACGTGGAACAGCGCCGCGGTCAGCGCCAGCGCGGCGGCAAAGCCCATCGCGTTGGTTTCGAACGCGAGCGCGAGGCCAAGGCCGATGAAGATGATGCCGATGTTCTCGACCGTGTGGTAGGCGAGCAGGCGCTTCAGGTCGTGCTCCATCAGCGCGTACAGCACGCCCATGACCGCGGTGATCGCGCCCAGGATCAGCACGACCACGCTCCACCACCAGGCGGGCGGCCCGAGCAGATCGAGGGTGTTGCGCACGAAGCCATAGACCGCGACCTTGGTCATGACCCCGCTCATCAGCGCCGAGACGTGGCTCGGCGCCGCCGGATGGGCGAGCGGCAGCCAGACGTGGAGCGGCACGAGGCCGGCCTTGGAGCCGGCGCCGAGCAGGACCAGGAGGAGCACCAGCGCGGACAGGCCCTGGGGCAGCGCAGCGCTGCGGATCGCGGCGAACGCGTAGCCGCCGCTCGGGCCTGCGAGCAGGCCGAAGGCGAGCAGCAGAGCGAGCGTGCCGAAGCTCGCCATGACCAGATAGACGTAGCCCGCGTGCGCGTTGCCGGGCTCGCGGGGGTGGGCCATGACCAGCGCCCAGGAGCCGAGCGACATGAACTCCCAGGCGAGCAGGAACGTGAAGGCATCGT
>DATAOG010000602.1:0-1590 GCA_036265855.1 Geminicoccaceae bacterium
TCAGTGTAGGGGACCCGGCCGCTCATCAGCCGCATGTGGAAGTCGTAGCCGTTCAGGCGCAGATCGATGTAGTCGAACCAGGCGGCGGTCGGCCACAGCTCCTTGGAGCCGATCGCGACCGGCACGACCCCGATCGTCTTGAGCTTCGCGCAGTCGGCAAGCAGCTCGTCCCAGGTTTCCGGCGGCCTCGCGATCCCCGCCCGTTCGAACAGATCGCGACGATAATAGAGGCCCAGATCATAGTAGGTATAGGGCACGCCATACTGCTTGCCGTCGACGGTCACGAGGTCGAGAGCGGCTTTCGGGATCTCGTACCTGACCGCCGGCGTGAACAGGTCACTGATGTCCTCGAGCAGCCCGGGCCGCACGAACTGCCGCATGCGTTCGCCGACGTACCAGTAGACCACGTCGGGCGACTCGCTGGTCAGCCAGTTGCGAATCGCTTTCTTGTAGCTTTCGTGGTCGTAGACGTTGAAGCTGACGTCGATGTCCGGGTTTTCCGTCCTGAACAGCTCGACGGCGGCCTGCCAGGCGGCGCGCGGCGCCGGATTCGAGGTATCGGCGTCGATGATCAAGGTCCCCGCCAGCGCGGCCGGCGCGAACGCCTGGACGAGGCCGGTCAGCGCGAGAGCCAGCGCTCGCCCCGGTCGCCGCGCGCGGCCGGCCTGAGCGGCCGCGGGCGCGCCCCGCCGGCCCGCGCCGCCAGCCTTTCGCAGCAGCGGAATCCTTTTGCCCAAGGGGCTTGCGTCGTGGTCTAACATCAAGGCAGTTTCCCGAAAATGGGGTGCCTTTTGACCTGCGTCGACGTCAGCAAGCCTCTAGCCGGGCATGCCGGGGCCGGGCCGGCGGCCGGCTGGGCCGAGGACCCCGAGGCGCTCGATCGGCTCTCGCGCCTGGCCGCGCGCCTGCTGCGGGCCCCGATCGCGCTGATCTCGATCCTCACTCCGGACCACAACCGCTTCGTCGGCGCGCATGGCCTGCCGCAGCCGCTCGCGAGCTCGCGCCAGCTGCCGTTGTCGAGCTCGATCTGCAGGCATGTCGTCGCCGCCAACGGGCCCCTCGTGGTTCGCGATGCGCGCAGCCATCCGCTGGTGCAGGACAGTCCCGTCGTTCACGAGCTGAACGTGATCGCCTATCTCGGCGTGCCGCTGCTCGGACCGGACGGGGAGATCCTGGGATCGGTCTGCGCGATCGATAGCACACCCAGGGACTGGACCGAAGACGATATCGAGACGCTGAGCGTGCTCAGCCGGGCGGCGACCAGCGAGCTCGGCGCAAAGTTGTACCGGGAGGAGCGGAAACGGTCCGAAGACGCCCGCCGCGCGGGCGAGGTCCGCACCACCGAGATCCTGGAGAGCATCGGCGAGGCTTTCTATGCGATCGACCGCGACTGGCGCATCCTGTACGTGAACCGGCATGCGGAGCAGCTCTGGGGCCGAGGGCGCGAGGAGCTGCTGGGCCACAGCCTGCTCGACAGCTTCCCGTCGTTCGTGGGCTCGCCCGCCCAGCGGGCGCACGAGCGCGCGATCGCGGAATCCCGGCCCGTGCGCTTCGAGACCGTGTCGGCGATCTTTGGCAAGCCGATCGAGA
>DATAOG010000603.1:0-2053 GCA_036265855.1 Geminicoccaceae bacterium
TGGGCCATACGCAGAGCCATCGCCCGGCGGACCCCGCGCAGAGGCTCCAGAGGTCCGGCCTCGACCAGCCCTTCGGCTGCCTCCTCGACATCCTTCGCGCTGATCACGCCATCAGGCGAGGATGGCGTCACCAGCGCGAGATCGACCCCGAGCCGACGGGCGAGCGCCCGCACTGCCGGGGTCGCCTTGACCGACAGAGCCTGACCGCCGCGCCCGGCGGCGGTCGCCTCCTCGGTGCGCTCCTCTGACGCTCGGATTTCGCCGACCACGGTCCCGGTATCCGCCCCAGCCCGGTCCTCGAAGGCGACCAGCGGCGCCCCGACCTGGACGATGTCGCCAGCCGCCCCGAACAGCTCCGCGATCCGGCCGGCGCGAGGCGAGGGCACCTCGACCACGGCCTTGTCGGTCTCGACCGAGACCAAGGGTTGATCGGCGACCACGTGATCGCCCGAGCTCACGTGCCAGCTGACGATCTCGGCTTCCTGGAGGCCTTCGCCGAGGTCGGGCAGAGTGAAGGTCTTCATGGCAGGGCCCCGTTCGGTCGGTTGGCGACGGCTTCGGGCACGGACCGGGCTGCTCAGGCGAACGCCAGGACGCGCCGGGCGGCGGCCAGAATCCTGGCCTCGCCCGGCAGATACCGGTGCTCGAGCCGCGGCAAGGGCATGATCGTGTCCCAACCGGTGACCCGCTCGATCGGCGCCTGCAGCGACAACAGCCCGGACTCGGCGATCCGGGCTGCGATCTCGGCGCCGAAGCCGCCGGTCAGCGGCGCCTCGTGCACGATCACGCAGCGCCCGGTCTTCTCGATCGAGCCGAGGATGGTCTCGGCATCGAGCGGCTTCAGCGTGGCGACGTCGATGACTTCGGCGGCCACCGCCTCGCGGCTCAGCGTCTCGGCCGCAGCCAGCGTCTCCTTGACCATCGCGCCCCAGGTTATCAGCGTGACGTCGCGGCCTTCGCGCAGCACGAAGCAGGTATCGAGCGGCAGCGCCGCGCCGTCGTCCTCCACCTCCTGCTTGACCGCCCGATAGATCCGGGTCGGCTCGAGGAAGATCACCGGATCCGGGTCGCGGATCGCCGCCAGCAGGAGCCCATAAGCGCGCTGTGGCGAGGACGGCATCACGACCCGGAGCCCGGGCATGTGGGCGAAGAGCGCCTCGTTGCTCTCGCAATGGTGCTCGGGGGCGTGGATGCCGCCGCCCGAGGGCGCCCGCAGCACCATCGGGCAGCTGAGCCGTCCGCGGGTGCGGTAGCGCAGGCGCGTCGCGTGGCTGATGATCTGGTCGACCGCCGGGTAGATGAACCCGGAGAACTGGATCTCGGCGACCGGGCGGAGCCCGGCCGCGGCCATCCCGACCGCGACGCCGCCGATCGCGAGTTCGGCGAGCGGCGTATCGATCACGCGCTCGGCGCCGAAGCGCTCGAGCAGACCCTGAGTGGCGCGAAACACGCCGCCGTTGACGCCGATGTCCTCGCCCAGCACCACGACGCTCGCATCCTCGGCCATCGCGCGCGTCAGCGCCATCGTGACCGCGCCGACCAGCGTCGTCTCAGCCATGGCGATCTCCCGCGCCGGCCGCTGCGACCGCGGTCCGCTGGTCGGCGAGCGCGCGCGGCAGCTCGGCATAGAGATCATCGAACATCGCCTCGGGGGGCTGCGCCGGGGTTTCCAGATAGCGCTCGACCGCGGCGTCGATCTCGCGGTTCAGCTCATCGATCAGGTGCTCCTCGTCGGCCTTGGTCCAGGCGCCGCCTTCGGTCAGGAAGTTGCGCAGCCGCGCGATCGGATCGTTGGCCCACTGAGCGCTCACCGCCTCGCCGTCGCGATAGCGGCTGGCGTCATCGGCGGTCGTGTGGTCGGACATCCGGTAGGTCAGGGCTTCGACCACGCTCGGGCCCTCGCCGACCCGGGCGCGCTCGATCGCGCGCTCGACCAAGTGCCGGACGGCGATCACGTCGTTGCCGTCGACCTGGACGCCGGGGATGCCGGCGGCGATCGCCTTCTGGGCGAGGGTTGCCGCCGCGGTCTGCGAGCTGCGCGGCAGCGAGATCG
>DATAOG010000604.1:0-5739 GCA_036265855.1 Geminicoccaceae bacterium
GGAGGCGCTGAATCCCGAGCAGCGGGACGCGGTCGAGGCCGGGGACGGGCCGCTGCTGGTGCTGGCGGGTGCGGGCACCGGCAAGACCCGGGTGCTGACCACACGCCTTGCGCACCTGCTGCTCGCGGGCCGTGCGCGGCCCTATCAGGTGCTGGCGGTGACCTTCACCAACAAGGCGGCGCGCGAGATGATCCTGCGCGTCTCCTTGCTGCTCGGGCAAAGCGTCGAGGGGCTCTGGCTCGGCACCTTCCATGCGCTCGGCGCGCGGCTGCTGCGCCGGCATGCCGAGCTGGTCGGGCTGAAGCCCAACTTCACGATCCTCGATACCGACGACCAGCTACGGCTGGTCAAGCAGGTGATCGAGGCGGCTGAGCTGGATCCCCGCCGCTGGACGCCGCGCGTGCTGCTGGCGCTCATCGAGCGCCTGAAGGATCGCGGTCTGACCCCTGCGAACGTGCCGGAAAGCGAGATCGGCGACTTCGGGCTGGGCCGCACCCGCGAGCTCTACGGCGCCTATCAGGAGCGTCTTTTGACGCTGAACGCCTGCGACTTCGGCGATCTCTTGCTGCACGGGCTTAGCCTGTTCAACGAGCAGCCGGAGATCCTCGCCGACCATCAGCGGCGCTTTAAGGCGATCCTGGTCGATGAGTACCAGGACACCAACCTCGCCCAGTACCTCTGGCTGCGGCTGCTCGCGCAGGCGCACAAGAACATCACCTGCGTCGGCGACGACGACCAGTCGATCTACAGCTGGCGGGGGGCGGAGGTGGGCAACATCCTGCGCTTCGAGCAGGACTTTCCGGGCGCGCGGGTGGTCCGGCTCGAGCGCAACTACCGCTCGACCGGGCACATCCTGGGCGCGGCCTCGGGGCTGATCGCCCACAACCGCGCGCGGCTCGGCAAGACGCTCTGGACCGAGGGCGAAGAGGGCCAGCGGGTGCGGATCGCGAGCTTGTGGGACGACGAGGAGGAGGCGCGCTTCGTCGGCGAGGAGATCGAGGCCCACCAGCGGGCGAACGGCCGGCTGGAGGAGATCGCGGTCCTGGTCCGGGCGGGCTTCCAGACCCGGGCCTTCGAGGAGCGGTTCATCACGCTCGGCCTGCCGTACCGGGTGATCGGCGGCCCGCGGTTCTACGAGCGCGCCGAGATCCGGGACGCGATCGCGTATCTCAGGGTCGTGCACCAGCCGGACGACGATCTGGCGTTCGAGCGGATCGCCAACGTGCCCAAGCGCGGCATCGGCGATGCCACGGTGCAGCTGTTGCGGCGGAGCGCGCGGGATGCCGGCGGCAGCGTGCTCGCGGCCGCGCGCCTGTTGTGCACGACCGACGAGCTGCGGCCCAAGCTCAGGAGCACGCTCGCCGAGCTGCTCCGGGATTTCGAGCGCTGGCGCGAGCTCGAAGCGCGCGTGCCGCCGCGCGAGCTCGCCGAGACCGTGCTCGAGGAGTCGGGCTACGTCCGGATGTGGCAGGAGGACCGCGCGCCCGACGCGCCAGGGCGGCTCGAGAACCTGAAGGAGCTGGTGCAGGCGCTGGCCGAGTTCGAGACGCTCGCGGGTTTTCTCGAGCACGTCGGGCTGGTCATGGACAATGCCTCCGACCCGGCCGGCGACATGGTCACGCTGATGACGCTGCACAGCGCCAAGGGACTCGAGTTCGACACCGTGTTCCTGCCCGGCTGGGAGGAGGGGGTGTTTCCGAACCAGCGGGCGATCGACGAGGGCGGCCTGAAGGCGCTCGAGGAGGAGCGGCGGCTCGGCTACGTCGGCATGACCCGGGCGCGGCGCATGCTCACCGTCTCCTTTGCCGCCAACCGGCGGGTCTACAACCAGTGGGCGGCGAGCCTGCCGGCGCGCTTCATCGAGGAACTGCCGGGCGCGCACACCGAGTTCCTGCAGCGCCAGTCGGTGCCCGAGCCGCAGATGAGCGGCTGGTTCGATGACCTGCGCGCCGGCGGGCGGGGCCCTGGCTTCCAGCGCATGCGCGCCGCCGGCAAGGCGCCGCTGATCGAGGGTCAGGCGCGCGTGCTGACCAGCGAGCGGCCGGGGAGAAGCCAACCGCTCGAGATCGGGCAGCGGATCTTCCACGAGAAGTTCGGCTACGGCCGGGTGCTCGCGGTCGAGGGCAACAAGCTCGAGATCGCATTCGACAAGGCCGGCACCAAGAAGGTGATCGACAGTTTTGTCGCGCCGGCCTGAGGCCATGCCCCGTCCGCCGGCGCCGCCGCTCTGGCAGAGCCGGTTCAGGGTGCCGGCGGCCGCGGTCCCGCTGTTCCTGGACGCGCTCGAGGAGGAGGCACTCTGCGTCGCGGCCTTCGAGGAAGGTGGGGACGGCGCGCTCTGGCGGGTCGAGCTGCTGCACGGCGCCGAGCCGGAACATGAGGCGCTGACGGCCCGCCTCGCATCGCTCGCCGAGCGCATTGGGCTGCCGCGGATCGATCCGAGCGTGGTGCCGCTGGCCGCGACCGACTGGCTCGCCCGGACCGCCGAGAGCTTCCCGGCCCGGCCGGTCGGCTGCTTCTGGGTGCACGGCAGCCATATCGAGGGGCCAGCGCCGGCGGGCACGCTGCCGATCCGGCTCGATGCCGGGCTTGCGTTCGGCTCCGGCGAGCACGCCTCGACAGAGGGCTGCCTGCTGGCGCTCGAGCGTCTGGCGAGGCGGCGTCGGTTCAGGCGCGTCTTAGATCTCGGCTGCGGCTCCGGCATCCTCGCGATCGCCGCGTCCAGGCTCTGGCGGGCGCGGGTGGTCGCGGCCGACAACGACCCGGTCGCGGTCGGGGTGGCGCGCGCCAATGCCGAGCGGAACGGGGTCGCCGATCGCGTCCGCGCGGTCGTGAGCGAGGGCTACCGGAGCCCGCTCGTGCGCGCCGGCGGGCCCTATCAGCTGATCGTCGCCAATATCCTGGCCGACCCGTTGTGCGGGCTCGCGCGGGCGACGGCGCGCCACCTGGAGCAGGACGGCGCGGTCGTGCTCTCGGGCCTGCTCGAGTGGCAGGCGCCCCGCGTGCTCGAGGCCCACCGCCGCCACCATCTGAGGCTTGAGGCCCGGATCGATGTCGGCATCTGGACGACGCTCATGCTCCGCCGGCGGCCGGTTCGCGACGCCCGCCGGGGCCGGCCTCAGGGATGGAAGTTGGGGCCGAAGGTCCGGCTGTAGTCGCCGAGCTCGGCGACCGTGCATTGGATGTCGCGGACCCCGACGGTCGTGGTCTGCAGGTTGATGCAGCTCTGCACCTGGCCGGTCGCGCCGTCGACGAGCCAGAGCTGCTGCCCGGCGACGATCTGCGTCTGGCCGCCGCCGCCCTCCTCCGGGGCCGCGACCGGCGCGGGCGCGGTGACCGAGCCGCGCAGGATCGTAGGCGCCGGGGCGGCGCCGGGATGCTGCCCGAGCACCAGAATGTGAGGTGCCGGGTGATCGGGGTCGGCGGCAAAGGCCGCGGCGCTGATCAGCAGCAGGCCGAAACCCGCCGTGATCACCGTGGTTCGACGCATGATGGCTCTCCGAAGTCGCAATGCCTTGCTCTGCTGCTTTCAGCAGCTTGATCGGGGATGCTGCGCGCATTTCCGTGCCTTGGCAAATCGCGCCGAACAACTTCAGCTTCAACTTGCGGCTCGTGTCGGCAACCGCGAGCATGCGACGCGACGCGAGCGCTCGTGGTTAAGCAACGGTAAAGATTGGACATGAGCCAACGCCGGTCGAGTGGTCGCTGGCCATCCGCGAAATTGCCGAGGCAGTATCAGGGTACCAGTCGGGCGGAACCAAGGGGCATGGCCAGGCAGACGAATCGACCGGCACCGGCGTCAGTTGCGCGCCTGGCCCGGGTTCTTGGCTGATGACCTTGCCGGTCGCTGCGCTCTCGGTATTGGCCCGGCGCGCGCTTCCGAGCCGCTGGGATCTGCTCGCGGCGCTGCTGATCTTCGGCCTCGTGGTCGTGCTGGCCAGCGCGAGCCGGGAGGTCGGACAGCCGCTGAGCACGCTGGCGGCGCATCCGATCTCGCTCGATCCGGTGCATCTGCCGCAGTACGCGGCGCGCACCACGTTGCGCATGCTGGTCGCGATGGTCCTGTCGCTGCTGTTCACCTTCACCTATGCGACCTGGGCGGCCAAGAGCCGGCGGGCCGAGCTCCTGCTCGTCCCGCTCCTGGACGTCCTCCAGTCGGTGCCGATCCTCGGCTTCATCTCGGTAACGGTCGTGTTCTTCATGTCGCTCGCGCCCGGCCGCACCCTCGGCGCCGAGCTCGCGGCGGTTTTTGCCATCTTCACCAGCCAGGCCTGGAACATGGCCTTCAGCTTCTATCAATCCCTGCGCACGGTGCCCGCCGACCTGAAGGAGGTGGCGGCGAACTTCGGGCTGTCGCCCTGGATGCGCTTCTGGCGACTCGAGGTGCCGTTCGCGATGCCGCAGCTGATCTGGAACATGATGATGTCGATGTCCGGTGGCTGGTTCTTCGTGGTCGCCTCGGAATCGATCAGCGTCGGCAACACGACCGTCGCGCTCCCGGGCATCGGCTCGTACATCGCGCTCGCGATCGAGCGGCGGAGCCTGGTCGCGATCGGCTGGGCGATTGGCACGATGCTGGTCGTGATTCTGCTCTACGACCAGCTCCTGTTCCGGCCTCTGGTGGTCTGGGCCGACCGCTTCCGTTTCGAGCAGGAGGCGGGCGTGCTGCCGCCCGCCTCCTGGATGCTCACGACGCTGCGCCGGAGCCGCCTGACGGTCGGGATCGCGGCGGCGTTGCGGCTTGCCGCCGGGATCCGGCGCCGGACCCGACCGGCGACGCGACAGCGAGCTTTGCGGCGGCCGCCGGCCGACCGGAGCCGGCGCGCCGACCTCGCCTGGACGGTCCTGGTCGGGGCGCCGGCCGGCTTGGCGCTCTGGACGGTCGGCTCGTTCCTGGCCAGGGGCGTCAGCGTCGGCGACGTCGACCTCGCCCTGCTGGCCGGCCTCGCCACGATGGCCAGGGTCTTCGTGTTGATCGCGCTCGCCAGCATGGTGTGGGTTCCGATCGGCACCGCGGTCGGGCTTCGGCCCGGTCTGGCGCGCATGGTCCAGCCGGCGGCCCAGTTCCTGGCCGCCTTCCCGGCCAATCTCGTCTTTCCGCTGGCGGTCGCGGCGATCGCCGGTCTCGATCTCGATCCGAACGTCTGGCTGAGCCCGCTGATGATCCTAGGGACGCAGTGGTACATTCTGTTCAACGTCATCGCCGGGGCCGCAGCACTGCCCTCGGAGCTGCGCGACACGGCGCGCAACCTGCGGATCGGCGGCTGGCTGTGGTGGCGAAAGATCGCGCTGCCGGCGGTCCTGCCCTACTACGTCACCGGCGCGATCACCGCGTCGGGCGGCTCGTGGAACGCCAGCATCGTGGCCGAGGCCGTGAGCTGGGGCGACACGAGGCTGACCGCCTTCGGCCTCGGCTCGTACATCGCCGAAGCGACCGCCGCGGGTGACTTCCATCGCATCGTGCTGGGGATCGCCGTGATGAGCGGTTTTGTCGTGATCATCAACCGTGCGTTCTGGCGGCCGCTCTATCGGCACGCCGAACGCAACTACCGTCTGATGTGAGATCGTGATGTTGCGACCCGATTTTGCTAATCGTGCGAGCCGTTGGCCCGAGGTGCGGGTCGAGACGCTGTCCTGCACCATACGCGTCGATGCCGATGTATGCTTTGAGCGACTGAACGCGATGGGCGCTGGTCGGCATGAGCGCTGCGGGCAAGACCATGAGCGATGGGGAACGCA
>DATAOG010000605.1:0-3122 GCA_036265855.1 Geminicoccaceae bacterium
GACGGCCGCGAGCAGCCCGCCCGCGGTCTGCGGATCGAACAGCAAGGGCCAGACCGGGTGCCCGGCCTGGCCGTCCGCCCGGGCCGCGCTCGCCGCCGCCGCGTTCGCCGGGTGCAGCGAGCTCAGGATGCCCCGGCACGCGGTCTCGAGCGCGCCCTCCAGAACCGGGATCGAGGCCAGCTCGAGCCTCACGTCGACGTTCGAGGGCCGTACCATTTCCAGTAGGTGCCCCAGGAGGCCGAAGCCGGTGACGTCCGTGCAGGCATGCGCGCCGTGGCGCTTGAGCACTTCCGCGGCCGTCCGGCTCGACTGCAGCATCGAGCCGAGCGCGGCCTCGAGCCACCGGCCCTTGGCCTCTCGGCGCATCGCCGCGGCGAGCAGCGTGCCGGTGCCGAGCGGCTTGGTCAGGATCAGCCGGTCGCCCGGTTCGAGCCCGCGCTTGCGCATCAGGTGCGCCCTGTCGCAAAACCCGGTGATCGCGAAGCCGAGCGCGGGCTCGGCCGCCTCGCTGGTGTGGCCGCCGACCAGTGCTGTGCCTGCGGCGCCGAGCACGCAGACCCCGCCCGCCAGCATCTGGAACAGCTGCTCCTCGACCTTGTCCTCCGGCCCGAACGGCAGCGTCACGATCGCGAGCGCGGCCCGGGGCCGGCCGCCGATCGCATAGATGTCGCCGAGCGCGTGGTTGGCCGCGATCTGGCCGAAGACGTAAGGATCGTCGACCAACGCCGGAAAGAAGTCGACGGTCTGCAACGCCACCTCGCCCGGCGGCACCTCGATCGCCGCGGCATCGTCGGGCTGATCCAGGCCGATCACGACGCCCTCGCCCTGCCCCACCGCCAGCCGGGCAAGCGCGCGGGTCAAGGCGAGGCTCCCGACCTTGGCACCGCAGCCGGCGCAGCGCATCGCCAGCTCCGGGCGCGCCCGGAACGCCCTGGCGCCGAGCGGACCCTTGAGCGTCTCCAGCCTGGAGTCGCCCGCCATCGCCGGCAGGTCGCGGTACCTCTGCACGAAGCGGCGGTCGATCCGGTCCTTCCAGCGCCAGACCCAATGCCCCTCGAGCGCCCAGCGCCCGCGCGCGGCGATCGCATATCGCTCGCCGGTCGTGATGATCGAGAGAAACCGGCGCTGCGGCCGGAACCGGCGCAACCGCTGCCCGAGAACGGCGCGGCAAAGATTGGCGGCGAGCGGCGGGCCCTCGCGGACCGCGAACACGCCGGACTTGGGGCGCGGCTCGCCGGCGATCGTCGCGACGTCGCCGGCCGCGAACACTTCGGGATGCGAGATCGAGCGCAGCGTGTCGTCGACCAGGACGAAGCCCGCCTGGTCGACCTCGAGGCCCGCCTGCTCGAGCCAGGCCGCGGGCCTGGCCGAGGTGACCCAGAGAATCTCGTCGAGCGCGATGCGGGCGCCGTTGGCGCAGCGCACGCCGGAAGCGTCGACCTCGACCACGAGATGGCCGCGGTGCACCTGAACGCCGCGCGCCGCGAGCACGCGCTCGAACTTGCTCCGGGTCCGGCCATTGTGCGTCGGCAGGATCCGATCGGTGCCGCTGATCAAATGAAAGCTCAGGTGATCCGCGCGCCGGCCCTGCTCGGCGAGGCGCCGGCCGAGCCGGTACTGCAGGCAGAGCAGGAGCTCGACCCCGCCGGCGCCGGCGCCGACCACGCCGATCGCGAGCGGCCGCTCCTCCCCCAGCACGCGCTCGCAGAGCCGTCGCCAGTGCGCGACGAAGCCCGCGATCGGCTTGACCGGGACGACCCGCCCTTCGGCGCCCGGCACGTCCGAAAAGTCGGGCCTCGAGCCCGTGTTGATCGAGAGCAGGTCGTAAGCCACCCCCGGCCGGTCCCGGCAGAGCACGCGGCCGCCCGCGAGATCGAGCCCGATCGCCTCGGCGCGCAGCAGGCGCGCCCCGGCAAAGCGCGCGAGCGGCTCGAGGTCGATGTGGACCTCGTCGAAGCCGTAGTGGCCGGCGATGTAGCCCGGCAGCATCCCGGAGTAGGGGGCCTGCACGTCGCGCGCGATCAGGGTCAGCCGCACGCCCTCGACCGGCCTCATGCCGAACCGCCTGAGCACGGCCACGTGACTGTGGCCGCCGCCGATCAGCACGATGTCGGTGGTCACGGGCGAGCGCGCCGGTCGCATTCAGGCATCCGATCGACGGCTTGGCGGAGGCGGATGGGAATCGAACCCACCACCCGCTGTTGGCGGGTCACTGGTTTTGAAGACCAGGAGGGCCACCAGACCCCTGTCGCCTCCGCGGGCATAAGTGCTTGGAACAGCTCATTTCCTGTTCAAGACATAGGCCGCTTCGTGCCCGCGGCAAGCTTGTCGATGTGCCAAGATTGTGCCGCGGCGGATGGCAGTTGTGTCGGGGCCTTTCTACGCACTCGATTGGAGCAGACTACTCGCAGACTGGTGAGTCGTTGATCCGGCATCTGCACTTGCTGCGACGATCATCAATGGAACCCGCGATATCTTGAAGACAGGCCGCATGCCGTAATCGGTCAAGATATCTTCGATCGTCGCTTGCATATTGTCCTGAACGCGCTGCACCTGCTCCTCGGTCATGCGGATACCGAGACGGATGGCCATCGCCGCGTTCAGCTCATTGATGAGCCAGGGCGCAAACCTGCGGACCATGGCGCGAGCTTCGCGCCTGCGGCACAGTTCACTTCTGCCCGGAGTTAGCATTCGTCTGCTCCGACGCTTCCAACACAGTTCGAATGCGCCAGATGCTGCCGTTTCAGCTCTGGCAGCCAGTGCGGCTCCTGAGGACAGCGGTTTCTGAGCTGGTCAGTGCTTCACCGGTACAATCGGCAAGCCGGTCTCGCCATTGGGATGAGCTTACCACAGACCTTTGTCCGAAAGTGTTAACGACCTGTTAACCGTCTCAACTTTCCTCCCTGCAGCTCGCCGCCGGTGGCAACGGCGGTTGCCGACCGGGTTCACGGCGTCCGATCGCGGCCGGCCGGGCGCGCCCCGCGCCAGCACGCGGCGATCGCCGACCCGGCGGGTGAAGTGCACGGAATCCAGATGTTCCAGCAGCGGGATGCTGTGCTTGCGGGAGATCCCGAGCGCCCGCCCGAGCTCGCCGACCAGGAAGCCCGCGGCGCCCGCGAGCT
>DATAOG010000606.1:0-6735 GCA_036265855.1 Geminicoccaceae bacterium
TCGCCTGCAAGGCCGTGCCGCAGGCGAACGGCAGCGTCTCGTTGAAGGCGACGGTCGCGCCCCGGCAGCCGGCGGCCGGCAATGCGCAGGTGCTGCTGCTCGGCCATCGCGACACGGTCTTCCCGAGCGGCACGGTCGCGACCCGGCCGTTCCAGGTCGAGAACGGGCGCGCCTACGGCCCGGGCGTCGCCGACATGAAGGCGGGGCTCGTGATGAATGCCTTCGTGCTCGAGGCCTTCGCCCGCCATGGCGGCGCCAGGCACCCGCTCGTCATGCTCGTGACCACGGACGAGGAGATCGCATCGCCCGCCTCGCGTCCGACGATCGAAGCAGCGTCCAGGGGTGCCCGCGCGGTCTTCAACGCCGAGCCCGGGCGGCCGTCCGGCAACATCGTCTCGGGCCGCAAGGGGGCCATGTTCCTGACGCTCGAGGTGACCGGCAAGGCCGCTCACTCCGGCTCTTCGCACGACCAGGGCATCAGCGCGATCGAGGAGCTCTGCCGCAAGGTCGTGGCCCTGCATGCGCTCACCGACTACGGCACCGGCACCACGGTCAACGTCGGCCTGATCGGCGGCGGCCAGTCGGTCAACACGGTCGCCCCGTCAGCCTCGGCCCGGGTCGACGTGCGCTTCAAGACGATCGCGGCGATGGCCGAGGCGGAGGCCGCGATCGAGCGCATCCTTTGCGAGACCCACCTCCCCGGCACGACCACGCGGCTGACCAAGAAAGCCTTTTTTCTCCCGCTCGAGCCGAACGCCGCCAACCGCGCTCTGCTCGACCGCTACGTCGCCGCCGCAGCCGAGCTCGGCCACAAGGTCGGCGGCGAATACACCGGCGGCTCGGCCGATTCCGGCTTCACCGCCGCGCTCGGCGCGCCGACCGTCTGCGGCACCGGCCCGATCGGCGACAAAGCCCACAGCCCCGACGAGGCCTGCCACCTCGACAGCCTGATCCCCCGCGCCCAGATCCTCGCGCTGACGATTTTGCGCCTCGGCGGCTGACGAGCCAGAGTTGGCTCGGATCGAGGTCGCCCGCCGCGCCGGTGTTGACGACCGCCGGCATCAGCCGGCCGTCTCCCTGGCCGCGCGCTCGCGCAAGGCGCTCTTGATCAGCTTGCCGTTGGCGTTGCGCGGCAGGGGCTCGGTCGAGATGGTGATCACGTCCGGCACCTTGTAGTCGGCGAGCGCCTGCGCGCAGAACGCCCGCAGGTCATGGCCGCTCAGATCCGGGGTGCGGCCCGCGACGAACGCCTGGACCTTCTCGCCGAGCACCGGATCGGGTCTGGCCACGACCGCAGCCTCGAGCACCCCCGGATGCTGGCAGAGCCGGTTCTCGACCTCGGCGCTGTAGACCTTGTAGCCGCCCCGGTTGATCATGTCCTTCAACCGGTCGAAGATGCGCAGATAGCCGTCCCGGTCGAGCGCGCCGATGTCGCCCGAGCGCCAGAAGCCGCGCTCGAAGGCGGCCGCGGTGAGCTCCGGCTCGCGCCAGTAGCCGGGCACGACCATCGGCCCGCCGATCCAGACCTCGCCCGCAGCGCCCTCCGGCAGCTCGCGGCCGGCCGCGTCCATGATCTTGAGCTCGCCGCAGGGCACGGCGAGGCCCACCGCGTCGGTACGGCCAGCGGTGTGATGCGCCGGCATCATGGCCGCGGGCGAGGTGGTCTCGGTGGCGCCATAGAGGTTCATCAGCCGGAGGTGCGGCAGCAGCCCGGCGAGGCTCGCGATCGTGGCTTCCGGCATCGGCGCGCCGCCGAAGCCGCCGATCCGCCAGGCGCCGAGGTCAAACCCGGCAAGCTCCGGCTCGAGCAGGCAGAGGTTGTACATCGCCGGCACCAGGACTGCGTGCGTGATCCGCTCGCGCGCAGCCTGCTCGAGAAAGCCCCTGGCCTTGAAGGCCGGCAGCATGATGCTGCAACCGGCCGCGTGGATCATCGCCAGCAGCACCGCGACCAGTCCGCTCACGTGGCTCGCTGGCACGGCCAGCAGCGAGCGGTCGCGTGGTCCGAGATCCATCGCGAGCGCATAGTGCAGGACCGAGTGAACGATGTTGATGTGCGTGAGCATCGCCCCTTTTGGCCGGCCGGTGGTGCCCGAGGTGTAGAGGATGACCGCAGTGTCCTCCTCGGCGCCATCGTGGCGCGGCGTCCGGCGAACGCCGTCGATCAGATCCTCGAGCCGGCGCGAGAGTGCGGACGCGCCGCCGACAGCGAGTCGATGCTCGAGCGCGGGCAGCCGAGCGGGCTCGGGCAGGCGGTCCGCGAGTTCCGCCTCGTGCACCATGACCCTGGCGGCCGACTGCGCCAGCATGTACGTGATCCCCGGCGTCTGCTCGCGGATGCTGATCGGCACGACGATCGCCCCGAGATCGAGCGTCGCGAGCAGTACGATCAGGAATTCCGGCCGGTTGCCGAGCAGGAGTGCTACCCGATCGCCCGGCCCGACGCCGAGCGCGGCGAGCGCGGCCGCGGTCCGCCCGACCTGCCCGGCCAGCTGGCGATACGAGAGCCGGAGATCGCCCGCGACCAGCGCCTCGCCATCGGGGTTGCGCTCGAGCGCCGAGGCGAGCATCGCAGGCACGCCCGCCGGCCGGTTGATGAAGCAGCGCACCCGCCGGTCGCCGAAGTGCAGCTCCTCCCGGATCGGCGGCAGCGGCTCCTCGGGCCAGGGCATCAGGGTCAGCCCCGCCGCAGACCCTCGGGCGGCGTCAGGTAATCGGCGACGGCGGCGTGCTGTTGCTCCTGCGCCCGCATCTCGTGGCGCGCGATCGTGCGCAGATGGACCTCGTCGGGGCCGTCGACGAACTGGAGCGCCCGGCCCCAGGTCCAGAGCAGGGCAAGCGGCGTGTCCGGCGTCAGGCCCATCGCGCCATGGACCTGCATGGCGCGCGAGAGCACGGCCGTCTGCAGCCGCGGCACCACGACCTTGATCATTGCGACGTCGTTGCGCGCGGCGCGGTTGCCCTCGCGGTCGATCCGCCAGGCGGCACGCAGCACGAGCAGCCGCGCCTGGTCGATCTCCTGGCGCGAGAGCGCGATCCACTCGGCGACCGTGCCGTGCTCGAAGAGCTTCCTGCCGAAGGTCTGGCGCTCGCGGGCGCGCGCGCACATCAGTTCGAGCGCCAGCTCACACTGGCCGATCGAGCGCATGCAATGGTGGACGCGGCCGGGCCCGAGCCGGGCCTGAGCCAGCGCGAAGCCGCGCCCCTCCTCGCCCAAAAGGTTCGAGACCGGCACCCGGACGTCGGAAAACCGCATCTCGCAATGCCCCTCGGGCGCCGTGTGATGCATGATCGGCAGATTGCGCACGACCTCGACGCCGGCCGTGTCCATCGGCACCAGGACCATGCTGTGGCGGGCATGCGGCTCGGCGTCCGGATCGGTCACCCCCATCAGAATGCAGATCCTGCAGCGCGGGTCGGCAGCACCGGTGATGAACCATTTGCGCCCGTTGATCACGTAGTGCTCGCCCTCACGCCGGATCGAGGTCTTGATGTTGGTGGCATCAGAGCTCGCGACGTCGGGCTCGGTCATCGCAAAGCAGGATCGGATCTCCCCGTTCAGGAGCGGCACAAGCCATTGCTCGCGCTGGGCGGGGTTTGCAAACAGGTGCAACAGCTCCATGTTGCCGGTGTCGGGAGCCGCGCAGTTGAAGACCTCGGACGCCCAGACCACGCGGCCCATGATCTCCGCGAGCGGCGCGTATTCGAGGTTGGTGAGCCGGGTGCCGGGCTCGTCCGCCCGCAGGCCGGGGAGGAACAGGTTCCAGAGGCCCTCCGCGCGCGCCTCCGCCTTGAGCGGCTCGAGCATCGACGGGGGATAGACGCCCTCCTCGACCTCGCGCTGCCAGGCGCCGATCTCGGGCACGACGCGCTGATCCAGGAAGGCGCGGAGCTGGCCTCGCAACGCCTCGACCTTGGGCGAATAGGCGAAATCCATCAGCCTGCCCTCCCCGATTTCAAGCGGGGCAGACTGACATAGCCCGCCCGGCGTGGCCAGGGCCGGCGCAGCCTGCTGGTCGGCTCAGGCGGCGCGGCGGAGCGCGGCCAGCCCGTCGGCGACCTGGCGTTCGGCGTGGCCGGCGAGCGCCTTGCGCGAGGCGAAGTCCCGGCCCGCGACGGGGTCGTGGAAGCGGAGTTCGACCTCGGCCCCGGGCAACCCGAGCGCGGACCAGAGATGGGGTGCCAGTGCCATGTCGCCGTACCAGGCGTAGCAGGCGCGGAGTGCATGCTCGATCGCGAGACCGCCGCGAAATCGCGTATAGGCGATCGTCACCGGCTGGATCGTGACCGCGGCCGCCAGGTCCGGCGGGTCGAGCACGCCGAACAGCGCGCTCTTGAACGGCCGCACCCTCGCGCCATCGGTGCTCGTGCCCTCGGCGAACAGGACCAGGCTGGCGCCGGCCCGAAGGCGCGCGGCGAGCGTATCGCACTGGCGGGCGCTCTGCAGCGTGCGGCGCTGCACGAACAGGGTTCGCCCGAGCCGGCTGAGCAGCCCGATCAAAGGCCAGCTCGCGACTTCGCTTTTGGCCACGAAGGCCGCGTCGAGCACGCTGCCGAGCACGATCACGTCGAGGTAGGAGACGTGGTTGGCCACGAACAGCGTCGGCGCCACGGCCGCCGGCCGGCCGATTCGCGTGACCTTGAGGCCGACGATCGCGCAGCAGCCCCGGCACCAGAGTCTGGCCACGCGGATGCAATAGTTCGGGCACGGGCGCCAGACGAGCAGGGCGGGCAGCAGCAGACCCGCGGTCCAAAGCGTCAGGGTGAGCGCCCGCCAGCCGGCGAGCAGGCGATCGTGCATCGTCGGCGCGCGGCCCTCAGGCCGCCTCGCGCGCTTCGAGCCGGCTGAAATAGCGCTGGAAGTAGCGCGCCGTCACCCGCTCGGTGGGCAGAACCACGCAGACGTCGGTCGTGTTGAACTGATGGTCGACCACGGCGCCGTCCCCGACCGCGGCGCCCAGCCACAGATAGCCCTTCAGCAGGGGTGGCAGCGCGGCCCACGCGGCGCCCGTGTCGACCTTCTCGGGCGGCAGGCGGCGCATCTCGACGTGGCGCCCTGGCAGCGCCCGCGGACGGCAATGCGGCGGCGCCAGGTGATGCTGGTGGAGATAGGACAGCACGGGCGCCAGCTCGTCCGGCCGAGTGCCCGGGAGACTGGCGCAGCCGAACATCAGGCCGATGCCGTGGGCTTGCACGTACTCGGCAATGCCGCTCCAGAGGTGGTCGATGACCGCGCGGGCGCGATAGTCCGGATCGACGCACGACCGGCCGAGCTCGAGGCATTCGCCGGGGTGCGCGAGCAGCGGCGCGAGGTCGAACTCGCTTTCGGAATAGAAGCCGCCCCGGCGGTCGGCCACCGAACGGCGCATCAGCCGGCAGGTGCCGACCACCTGGCCGGAGATCATGGGCGGCATCTTCCGGCGCGCCCGATCGATCACCAGCAGATGGTCGCAGGCGGGGTCGAACCGGTCGACGTCGCGTCGCCAGAGCTTGGTCCGGAGGTCGGCGGCGGCGCCCATCTCCCGATAGAAGACCTGGTAGCGGAGCGCCTGCGCCGCAGCGACCTCTCGCCGTTTGTGCGCCAGGCGGACGATCAGATCACCGTTTGCAGTCCTGATCACGGCCACCTCACCAGGGCTGGTGTCGCAAGATCCCGCTCGAGCGTCGGGCGGGATCTCGGCCGAATTCAACTAATCAGAGATCGCGACCGCGCGGTGACAGTTTGGCATCGGTCCTGTGGCAAAGGCTGGCCGGTCGTCGGTGCACCGAAACCGTCCGTTCAGGGAAGCAGCGCGATCGTGGTGGTCGTTCGTGCCGGGCCGGCGCGCCCCGGCAGAGGCTTCCTGGCCAGATGCGCTGCGAGGATCGCACTCTGGCCCGGGCCGGCGCTGGATCGGCAGCGCGCTTGGCCCAGAACGCGAACACCTCCGCGCTGAGGCCAGCACGCCCGTGAGCGCAATCCGGCCGGATGGGCGGGCGCGAGCGGCACAGGCTTGCGCGCCGTTCAGCGCCTGGATTGGGCTCCGGCCGGCGCCGAGCCGGCAACGCGCTCGGCCCAGAACGCGAACGCGAGCGCACTCAGGCGGTCAATGTAGGCGCGGGCGCGCGGGCCCGTCGCGGGACCGTCGTAGCCGCCGTCCCGCCAGGCGCCGTGGAAGAAGCCCTCGCCCGGCAGGCGGTCGGACTTGCGCACCACGAGCACGGCGAGCTCGGGCTCGCCGCGCGCCCGGTTGCGCTCGCAGACCTGGCCGAGGTCGCGGCACAGCGCATAGACCCGGCGCGGCGTGATCTTGATCCCGAAGTGCGCCAGCACCTGGGCGTAGGTGAGCGAGCGCCGGGCGCGCGCGGCCTCGATCAGCAGCGCCTCGAGCCGGTCGACCTCGACCAGGCCCGCGCGCGTCCGCGGGCGTAGGACCTCCTTCTGCCTGCCGGACCTGGCCGCGCCCTGCGTCCTGCGCATCAGCGACCCGCTCCGATGCCCGGGGAGCGTTCTGCGGCCTCGACCCACCGGCAGCTCGTGCGCGACCAAGTGCAGACAGACCGGCTGCCCGCGCGTCGCCGGTTCCAGAACCGACCCGAGCCGAGAGGTCCTTCACCGATCGTCAATGCTTGCTGGTTCATTCTTTCTTCGGGTGGTCCATGCGACCCCGGGACTCCGTCGAGGAGGCTTCCTGTCGGGCACGGACTCCCAGGGTCGCATGGACCAATCGGCGGTGGCATGGTCTCGGAGAGTCG
>DATAOG010000607.1:0-2108 GCA_036265855.1 Geminicoccaceae bacterium
ATCACAGACCACCGATGCGTGCCCTCCTGCTCGCGTTGGACGCCTGGGCGGGCCGGGGCACCGCGCCGCCCGCGAGCGCGTTTCCGAACTTTGCCGGCGGCACGCTCGGATCGGTCGCCGACTACCGCCGGGCCTTCCCGGCGATTCCCGGCGTGCGGCTACCGGCCCGCAACCTGCAGCCGCCGCGGCTGGATCTCGGGCCCCGCTTCGCGAGCCAGGGCATCGCCGACCTGCAGCCGCCGGCCTTCGGCCCGCCCTTCATCACCCGGGTGCCGCTGCCGGATGCCGACGGCAACGATCTGGGCGGCATGCGCCTGCCCGCGGTAGCACTCCCGCTAGGCACCTACACCGGCTGGAATCTGCGCGGGCTCGAGGTTGGTGCCCCGGATCACCTCGCCCGCTGGTCCGGCTCCTTCATCCCGTTCGCCCGCACCGAGGCCGAGGCTCGGGCCGCCGGTGATCCGCGCCCGTCGCTCGAAGCTCGCTATCGCTCGCGCCAGGACTACGAAAGCAAAGTGGCGGCGGCGGCCGAGGAACTGGTGCGCCAGCGGCGCCTGCTCGAGGTCGACGTCGCTCCGATCACCGCCCGCGCCGGTGCCTTCTACGACCGTCTCCTGAAGCATCGCCCTGACGATCCGTCCTGCGCCTTTGAGCTCGAAGAGTGAGCCTCGCCTCGGTAGCGAGCATCCTCGCTTGAGGCGCGACCGCCGCGTATCGCCTCCTCTATCCGCGCATCTCAGCACTTCAGCGCGTCGGCGTGGGTCATGGTTTCTCCTGGCCGCGGCGGCCGGCGCTCAGAATCGGTACCTGACGGCGACGCCGTCGAGCGCCGGCACGACTTGCCAGCCGCCGTCCACGCGCGCCGCCCGCCCCGAGGTGAAGCGCTCATAGTCCTCGAGATCCTGCACCGGGCCGCCGGGTTCGGTCCAGATCTGGAGCTCGCCGCCAAGCGTGCCGGTGAGCGCCGAGATAGCACCCTGCCGGCCGTCGCCCGCCGCCCAGACGGCCGCCCCCGCGAGCCCGTTGGCGGCGGCGTTGGCCAGATGATGCAGCCAGGAGGTGCGGGTCTCCGCGCGCTCGGCGTTGTCCTCGAGGAGCGCCTCGGCGCGCTCGAGCTTCTGCCGTCGCTGCTCGGGAGTCGCGTCGGGCAACCCGCGAATCGGGTCGGCGCCAAAGCGCGCATTCAACGGCCGGAACAAGAGATCGCCGATGCCGCTCGCCGACAACAGCGCCTGCGAGATGCCGTTCACCCGATTGGGACCATGGTCGGTGGTCGCGGCGCCGTAGCTGTTGTAGCCGGTCGAGGCCACGTAGACCGTCATCCAGCCCCAATACCAAGTCTGGGCGTGCAGCCGGTGGGAATCGAGCCGCTCCTCGATGAACCGGATCCGCTCCTGGACCTCCTGATCGGAGACGGCGGGCTCGGGCGCCAGGGACGGCCCGGTTGCACCGTCGGGCGCGCCGGCGCAGCCGGCGAGCACGACCAGAAGCAGGACACCGGCGACCATCCTTGGCATCTGACGCTCCTTTGAGCGGTCTCGAGTCTAGTCGAGAAACGACGCGTGAGCGCGAGCGCTCCGTGCGCAAGAATCGGGTGGGTTCGCCATCTGCGAACCCCTAGTTCTTGGGGGCAAGCCAAGAGGAGATCTTCGATGTCGACCGACCTGCGTCTCGTGATTCCGGAACGGCCGCCATTCGGCCGGCAGGACAGCATGGTCCGGCAGCTGGCATCGCGGGCGGACCGGGCGATCACGACCCTGCTGCGCTGGCAGGAGCTGGCCCGGGAACGCCGGGCGCTGATGCGTCTGGATGACCATATGCTGAAGGACATCGGCATCACGCGGGCGGATGCCCAGCGCGAGTCTGAGCGCCCGTTCTGGGACGAAGGAAGCCAGTCATGACAGCTGTGAACGAGGCGGATCGGGCGTTGATCGGGGCACAAGGCGGGCTCGAGAGGGCGCAGGACTACCGGCGCATCGAGCGCGCGATCCAATATCTCGACGCCCATGTCGTCGATCAGCCGAGCCTCGAGGACGTGGCCAGCGAGATCGGGCTCAGCCCCTTCCACGCCCAGCGCCTGTTCACCCGCTGGGCCGGCATCAGCCCCA
>DATAOG010000608.1:0-6501 GCA_036265855.1 Geminicoccaceae bacterium
CCTTCCGTTTCGCCATGTTTGATCGAGGTTTACCATGATGGCAGGCAGGCCGCGACCGGGAGCTGCGGCAGGTCACACCAGGGTGCATCCGGCCGCGGGCGCAAGCCGGCTCTGCAGTCCCCAGCTCGGCGGCGGCGGAAGGTCAGCTTTGACCGGGTTCGCTGTCGGCCGAAACGAGCTGCGGGGGCTCATTGATCGCCAGGAGCTCCGCCCCCTCGACCACCTGATCGCCGACCGCGAAGTTCACTCGCTCGACCACGCCTGCGATCGGGGCGCTGATCGTGTGCTCCATCTTCATCGCCTCCAGGATCAGCAGAGGCGCACCGGCTGCGACCCGCGCGCCGGCTTCGACCAGGACTGCGATGATGTTGCCGGGCATCGGCGCGGTGAGGGTGCCGCTCGCGATCTCCTCAGGCATGGCCGCATGCAGCGGGTCCTGGACGCGAACGCGATGGCGCCCGAAGGCGCTGAAAACGGTCAGTTCGGCGCCGGTGCGGACCACGCTGGCGGTCCCCTGCTCGCCGTCGAGATCGAAGCGCAGCCTGCCTCCTTCCGAGAGCTCACCGCGCGCCCGGATGGCGTCGCCGGGCAGCTCGAGCAGGAAGTGACCGGGGCGATAGTGAGCCGTGACCTTGACCTCGCGCGCCCCCTCGCCCAGCGTGAGCGTGTGATGGTTGTCGTCGTTCAGGCGCCAGCCGGAGGCCAGATGCCAAGGTGAATGCGGGTCAAGCGAACGCGCAGCCTCGAGTTCCGCCTGCCTTCCGATGCGCAACAGCTCGCTCAGCGCGGCGATCCCGAGAATGCGGTCCGGCGCCGGGGTGGGCGGCGGGAGAAGCTCGGCCCGATGGCGCTCGACGAAGCCGGTATCGAGCTTTCCGTCCGCGAAGGCGGGGTACGCGGCGATCGCCGTCAGCAGATCGAGATTGGTCGTGACTCCGACCACCTCGTAGGCGGCGAGCGCCGAGCGCAGCCGGTTCAGCGCGCGCGGGCGGTCCTGATCCCAGACGATCAGCTTCGCGAGCATCGGATCGTAATGGATGCCGACCGCATCGCCCTCGCGGACACCGCTCTCGATCCGGACGTGCGGACCCGGTTCGGGCGTGCGAAGATGCTGCAGCGAGCCGGTCGCCGGCAGGAAGTCCCGCGCTGGATCCTCGGCGTAGATCCGCACCTCGATCGCGTGGCCGTGCACGGCCAGATCCGCCTGGCGGCAGGGCAGTGGCTCTCCGGCCGCGACCTTGAGCTGCCATTCGACCAGATCCTGGCCGGTGATCATCTCGGTCACCGGGTGCTCGACCTGCAGCCGGGTGTTCATCTCGAGAAAATAGAAGCGGTCACCTTCGACGATGAACTCGACCGTACCGGCGTTCTGGTACCCGACGGCCCGCGCTGCTCCGATCGCGACCTCGCCGATGCTGTTCCGGGCGTCCTCCGTCAGCCCCGGCGCCGGCGCCTCCTCCACGATCTTCTGATGCCGGCGCTGGATCGAGCAATCGCGCTCGAACAGGTGCACCAGATTGCCGTGGCGATCGCCAAGCACCTGGATCTCGATGTGCCGCGGCCGGCTCAGGTATTTTTCCACGAGCATCCGGTCGTCGCCGAATGCGCCGGAGGCTTCGCGTCGGGCGGCCGCAAGCGCGTCAGCGAACGCCTCCGGCCGCTCGACGACCCGCATGCCCTTGCCGCCGCCGCCGGCGGAGGCCTTGATCAGCACCGGCCAGCCGATCGCCTGCGCCGCCTCCGCGAGCCGAGCCGGATCCTGTTCCTCACCGTGATAGCCAGGCACCAGCGGCACGCCTGCCCGCTCCATGATCGCCTTGGCGGCGCTCTTGGAGCCCATGGCGCGGATCGCTTCCGCCGGCGGGCCGACGAACACCAGGCCGGCCGCCGCGCAGGCCTCGGCGAACGCCGGGTTCTCGGCGAGGAAACCGTAGCCCGGATGAATCGCCTCCGCGCCCGACCGGCGTGCGATCTCGAGGATCCGCTTGCCGTTGAGATAGCTCTCGAGCGCCGGCGCCGGACCGAGCAGATGTGCCTCGTCGGCGAGCTCGACGTGGCGGGCGCGGCGGTCCGGCTCGGAATAGACCGCGACCGTCCGGATGCCGAGCCGTCGGCAGGTGCGAGCGATCCGGCAGGCGATCTCGGCGCGGTTCGCGATCAGGATCTTTTCGAACATCGAGGGGACTACATCCGGAACACGCCGAAGGTGGTCCGCGGGATCGGGGCGTTCAACGCCGCCGAGATGCCGAGCCCGAGCACCATCCTGGTATCGCCCGGCGCGATGATGCCGTCGTCCCAGAGCCGGGCACTCGCGTAATAGGGATGGCCCTGGCGCTCGTACTGGTCGAGGATCGGCTGTCTGAAAGCCGCCTCGTCGTCAGCGTCCCAGCTCCGGCCCTGGCGCTCCAGACCGTCGCGGCGGACCTGGGCCAGCACGTTCGCCGCCTGCTCGCCGCCCATGACCGAGATCCGCGCGTTTGGCCACATCCAGAGCAGGCGCGGGCCGTAGGCGCGACCGCACATGCCGTAGTTGCCGGCGCCGAAGCTGCCGCCGATGATCACCGTGAACTTGGGCACCGCCGCGCAGGCGACCGCGGTCACGAGCTTGGCGCCGTCCTTGGCGATGCCGCCCGCCTCGTATTTGCGGCCGACCATGAAGCCCGTGATGTTCTGCAGGAACACGAGCGGGATGCCGCGCTGGCAGCAGAGCTCGATGAAATGCGCCCCCTTGAGCGCCGACTCGGAAAACAGGATGCCGTTGTTGGCGAGAATGCCGACCGGATAGCCGAAGATGCGGGCAAAGCCGCACACCAGCGTCGTGCCGTAGAGCGCCTTGAACTCGTCGAGCGCGCTGGCATCGACGATGCGCGCGATCACCTCGCGGACCTCGAACGGCTTTCTAAGGTCGGCGCCGACGATGCCGTGCAGCTCCGCCGGGTCGTAGAGCGGCTCGGCCGGCGGCCGCAGCTCGAGCTCCGGGCGCTTGACGCGGTTGAGCCCGGCAACGATGCGGCGCGCCAGCCCGAGCGCGTGGGCATCGTTCAGCGCGTAGTGGTCGCTGACGCCCGAGGTGCGGGCGTGCACCTCGGCGCCGCCCAGCTCCTCCGCGCTCACGACCTCGCCGGTCGCCGCTTTGACCAGCGGCGGGCCGCCGAGGAAGATCGTGCCCTGCTCGCGGACGATGACGTTCTCGTCGGCCATCGCCGGCACGTAGGCGCCGCCCGCCGTGCAGGAGCCCATCACGACTGCGATCTGGGCAATCCCGGCCGCCGACATGGTCGCCTGGTTATAGAAGATCCGGCCGAAGTGCTCGCGGTCCGGGAAAACCTCGTCCTGGTTCGGCAGGTTGGCGCCGCCGGAATCGACCAGATAGACGCAGGGCAGCCGGTTCAGCTGTGCGATCTCCTGGGCGCGCAGATGCTTCTTGACCGTGATCGGATAATAGGTGCCGCCCTTGACGGTGGCGTCGTTGGCGACCACGAGGCACTCCTGGCCGGAGATCCGGCCGATCCCGGTGATCAGCCCCGCGGCCGGCACCTCGTCGCCGTACATGCCGAGGGCCGCGAGCTGGGAGAGCTCGAGAAACGGCGAACCGGAATCGAGCAGCGCCCGCACCCGGTCGCGCGGCAAGAGCTTGCCCCGCTCGAGGTGACGCGCGCGCGCGACCGGGCCGCCGCCCTGCTTGATCAGAGCGACCCTGGCGCGCAGATCCGAGACCAGAGCGTCCATCGCCGCCGCATTGGCGACAAACGCCTCGGCGCGCGGGTCGACCCTGGTCCTGATCACGTTGGTGGCCATTTCCGGTCACCGAAGGCTTGCTGCAACCGGGGATTAGCCGGGAAACGCGCCGACCGCAATCGCGGCGGCCGGCCGGCGCCGGCCCTGACCGCAAGCGACGGCGGCTGAGCTCTCAGCTGGCAAGAGCCCGGGCGATCGCCCGGCGCCGGCGCCAGAGCAGGTTGCAGGCCGCAAGGCCGAGCACGGCGCCGGCGGCGAGCGGCGCCTGCAGTCCGACCAGCTCCGAGGCTGCCCCCATGAGCAGTGCGCCGAGCGCCGGCCCGCCGCGGAAGATCAGGCCGAACAGGCTCAGCACCCGGCCGCGCATGGCCTCGTCGACCGTGATCTGGATCAGCGTCTGGGTCGCGACCCCGGTCGCGACCATGGCAAAGCCGGCGACCCCGACGCAGGCGATCGCGGCCGGAAACCAGCTGCTGAGCGCAAACCCCAGCGTCGCGAGCGGGATCAGCAGCGAGTTGGCCAGCACCACCGGCGTGAGCCGCTTCTGGTCGCTCCGCTGCGCGAGCCAGAAGCCGCTGATCACCGCGCCGATCCCGACCGTCGAGCTCAGCGTCGCGAGCCCGGGCGCGCCGCGGCCAAAGATCTGATCGGCAAACCCTGGCAGCAGCTCGAAAAACGGTCGGGCGGCGACCGCGAGCACCGCAAGCACCAGAAGGATCGGGCCGATCGCGGCATGGCCCGCGGTATAGCGCAGCCCCTCGGCGATCGCCTCGAGCACCGAAGCCGACATCCGTGGCGGAGCGGTCGGCGCCAGGCGCAGCCTTGCGAGTGCCAGCAGGAAGCCGGCAAAGCTCGATGCGTTGAGCGCGAACACGGTCGCGACGCCGAGCCAGACGATCGCGAGCCCGGCAAGCGCCGGACCGATGAACCGGGCAGAGTTGAAGACGATGCTGTTGATCGCGACCGCGGTCGCGAGATGCGGGCGCGGGACGAGGCTCGGCACGAGCGCGAGGCGCGCGGGCTGCTCGACCCCGCCGGCAAGGCCGCCGGCCAGCACCAGCGCCAGCAGCAGCGGCACGGTGATCAGGCCGCTCGCGGTCAGCACACAAAGGCTCAGCGCCTGGACCAGACCGAGGGCCTGCGCGATCTTGATCAGCCGGAGCCGGTCGAGCCGGTCGGCGAGCGCGCCGCCGAACGGACCGATCAGCACGGTCGGAAACAGATCGGCGAACGCCGCGAGACCGAGCACCGCACCCGAATGGCTGAGATCCCACGCGAGCCAGCCGACCCCGATCCGCTGCATCCAGGTCCCGATCAGCGACATGCTGTTGCCGGCGACGTAGATGCCGAAGTCGCGATGCGCGAGGGTTCGCGGGATCGCGCGCAGCCCGGCAGGCATCATGGTCATGGTCGACTGGCCGGGCCGGGCCCGGCGGACAGGCGGGGAAGGCGGCCCAGCGTCCAGTCTCCTCGATCAGCCGGCTTGCAGACGCGCCCGAGCATGCCATTGTGCGCCAGGCTGGCGAACCCGCCCAAGCTTAGCAGAGGAAGGGAACAGGCAGCATCATGCGACGCAATCAGGCGCTGTCCCGGCAGCGCGACGGCGAGACCACCTTCGGGCCGAGCCTGGTCTACGATTCCCCCGATCTGGCCGAGCAGATCGCGCATCTGGGCTTCGACTGGGTCTGGCTCGACTGGCAGCACGGCCAGTTCACCGAGTCGACGCTGAACCAGGCGCTGGCCCGCTTCCTCGCGGTCGAGAGCGCCCCGCTCGTGCGGGTCAAAGGCAACGAGCCCGGGACGATCAATCGCGTGCTCGACATGGGCGCCATGGGCGTGATCGTGCCCATGATCCAGAACGCCGACCAAGCGGCCGCCGCGGTCGCGGCCGCGTTCTATCCGCCGAAGGGGCGCCGCTCGGCGGGCGGCGTGCGGCTCGAGCTGATCGGCGGCTCCTTCGAGACCTACACGCAAAGCGCCAACGACGAGATCATGCTCGTGGTCATGGTCGAGACCGAGGCCGCGATCGCCGAGGTCCACTCGATCATGAGCGTGCCGGGGGTGGACGTGGTCCTGATCGGGCCGTTCGACTTGATGACCGACGTCAAGGCGAACGGCCGTGATGCCGCCCATCACGAGCGCCTGGTCGAGGAGGTTGCCTCCGCGTCCCAGGCGACCGGCACGGCCGCGGGCTACGTCTGCGCGACCGCCGAGTCTGCCGAGCGCCGGCTGGCCCAGGGCTTCCGCTTCATCAACTACGGTCTCGACCACTTCGTGCTCCTGGGCGGCATGCGGGCCATCCGCGACCAGACGCGCGCCTGGGCGAAGGGCGGCTGAGCGGGTCGGCGGCCCATGCCGGAGAAGCGCCGCATCGCGCTGATCGGGCTCGGCATGGCGGTGCTGCCGCACGCCAGGAGCCTGCGCGATCTCGCCGATCGGGTCGAAGTCGCCTACGCCTTCAGCCGGAGCGACCACCGCCGCAAGGCATTTGCCGAGCGCTTCGACTTCCCGCTGACCGACGATCTCGAGAAGATCGCGGCCGACCGGTCGGTCGGCGCGGTCGTGATCCTGACGCCGCCGAATGCTCATCTGGAGCTGGTGCAGCGGTTCGCCGCCGCCGGCAAGCACATCCTGCTGGAAAAGCCGCTGGAGCGCTCGACCGAGCGCGCGAAAGCGCTGGTCGAGACGGCCGAAGCCGCGGGCGTGAGCCTCGGGGTCGTGCTCCAGCACCGCTTCCGGGAGGCCTCCGAAGCGCTCCGCGCG